>JAZGDP010000148.1:0-2745 GCA_036477885.1 Dehalococcoidia bacterium | reverse complement strand
GAAGAACATCCGGTGGTCCGTATTTTGTATAGACAATTGCTTTCATAGCATCCTCCTTTTTTAGTTAAAGGTTATTTCTGATAACCTTTCCGCCCTTGGCGAAGCCAGCCCCGCTTCAAAGTAGTCTAATCCCAAAGTCGGAAGGGGGGATACTCGTCAGTCATCAGTGCTGCATAGGCAGCCACCCTATAGCTCCAGCGGTTTAGCCCGACAACAAGTTTAAAAATATCTCCGTGGTATTTACCGGTGAATAGTAGTGCCACTGCTGCGATGATGACAAAAACACCTAATAGTCCGCCCTGACCGTAGCCCCAGCCTCCTTGAAAGATACCAACCACGAGATAATGAGGAATAGCCAGTAGCCACCACTTTACCAGTGCCAGCCCGCGGGACAGCCTTTCGGGATACTTAACCTCCAGGTCGGCTGGGTAGCTATCATCAGGGGCAAGGCTGAATGGTGGATACCGGTCAGTACCCAGGGCTTGGTAGCTATAGAAGCCTACCCGCCACGACCAGCGCAAAACCCCTACGTTAAAGTCAAACAGACCCCGTGGATATTTCGCAGTAAAGAGAATAGCAAAGAAGGCTATGATAGTAACCACGATAAAGGCTACCCACAGGAAGACCAGGATAATGTAGTGTGGTAGTGCCAGCAACCACTTGAGCAGCCACCACCCCCGAGACGGTGGTTCGGTAAGTTCACCCCTGATAGAGACCGGATAAGCTACTTGTTCTGACATAATCTTTTACCTCCTTTTGTAATGTATTACTCAGCGCGTGTCTAAGTCCGTAGGTTTTGCCACCTCTTTTAGCTCAAGAACGTCAGGGGGTCCGTATTTTGTATATACAATCGTTTTCATAGCATCCTCCTTCTAACCGAGATTTCCCATATTAACTACTGTGGCGATGTTAGTAGCTAACTACTTCCCCAGTTTGAGGATGGCCAGGAAGGCCTCCTGGGGGATCTCGACGTTGCCTACCCGCTTCATCCGCTTCTTGCCCTCGGCCTGCTTCTCCAGCAGCTTCCGCTTGCGAGTCACATCTCCGCCGTAGCACTTGGCCAGGACGTTCTTCCTCAGGGCCTTGATGGTCTCCCGGGCGATGACCCGGCTTCCCACCGCCGCCTGGATGGGCACATCGAAGAGCTGGCGGGGTATGAGGCTTCGAAGGGTCTGCACCAGCTCTTTGCCTCGGCGATGGGCATTGTCGGAGTACACTATGAGGGAGAGGGCGTCCACTGGCTGGTTGTTCACCAGTATATCCAGCTTGACCAACTTGGCCTCCCTATACTGAGAGAAGGTGTAGTCCATGGAGGCATAACCCTGGGTGCGTGACTTTAGCTGGTCGTAGAACTCCACCAGCATCTCTGCTAGCGGCATCTCGAACTCCAGCATGACTCGCCCCTCCCCTTCTTTAAGGGGGCCGTCGCCGCCCACGTGCTGATACTCCATCTTCTTATACTCTCCCCGCCTCCCCGTTACCAGCTCCATCACCGCCCCGATATGTCTATCGGGTGTGAAAATGGTTATGGACAGCCAGGGCTCCTTGATGGCCTGGATCGACTGCCCCGGCGGAAACTCCGAGGGGTTATCCACCGTGATTTCGGTGCCGTCGGTCTTCACCACCTGATAGGCAACGCTGGGAGCGGTGATTAGAAGATTGAGATGATACTCCCTCTCCAGCCGCTCCTGCGCTATCTCCATATGTAAAAGGCCCAAGAAGCCGCAGCGAAAGCCCGGCCCCAGAGCCACGCTATCTTCAGGCTCGTAGATCAGGGAAGCATCGTTCAATCGCAGCTTTTCCAGGGCATCTCTCAAAAGGGGGTAGTCCTTGCTATCCACGGGATAAAGGCCGGCGAAGACCATGGGTTTAAGGGGAGTGTAACCTGTCAATGGCTTATCTGCCGGCCTCTCCTGGGAGGTGATGGTGTCCCCTACCCTACATTCGGAGGCGTTTTTAAGCCCCGTGGCTAAATATCCCACCTGTCCTGCCTCCAGCCCTTCGACCGGTGTCAGGTCGGGTTTAAATACCCCTATCTCCAGTGGCTCCAACTGCCTCTGGGTAGACATTATGAGGAGGCTCTCACTGCCGTTTATGGAGCCCTCGAAAAGCCTGACATAGGCTATGACCCCTTTATAAGGGTCATACTTGGAGTCGAAGACGAGGGCCTGAAGGGGTGCTTCGAGGTTGCCTGGGGGTGGGGGAATACGCTGCACCACCGCCTCCAGGACCTCCCTAGTACCCCTCCCCTCCTTAGCCGAGGCGAATATGATCTCCTCCTCGGAATAGCCCAAGCTATCCTGTATCTCCTTGGCCACCCTCTCAGGCTCGGCGTTGAGCAGGTCTATCTTGTTGACCACAGGAATCACCGTCAGGTCGTGCTCCAGGGCCATGTAGACGTTGGCCACCGTCTGGGCCTGGATGCCCTGAGAGGCATCCACCACCAGCACCGCCCCCTCGCAGGCGGCCAGGCTGCGGGAGACTTCAAAGGTGAAATCCACATGCCCTGGGGTATCGATGAGGTTCAGGTCATAAAGTTGGCCATCGGAGGCGGTGTATTCCATACGGACAGCCTTGGCCTTGATGGTGATCCCCCGTTCTCGCTCCAGGGCCATCTGGTCCAGAAACTGCTCCTCCATCTGGCGGGGGCTTATGGTGCCGGTGTGCTCCAAGAGGCGATCGGCCAGGGTGGACTTGCCGTGGTCGATGTGGGCGATGATACAGAAGTTTCTTATGCGGCTCTGT
>JAZGDP010000147.1:0-14864 GCA_036477885.1 Dehalococcoidia bacterium | reverse complement strand
GTTGCTTATAGGACAGGAAATGTCATAAATCCCCGGCTCCAAGGTGATCTGCCACTCACGGGTACGTCCCCTCCCAACTTTCGGAGCCTTTTCGTCTATCCCTTGGCCCTCCACCCGGAAGTCGTGGGTAAAGCGCCCTTCGTTCTTCAACACAAAGGTGATGGTCCCCGCCTTGGCCGTTACCTCGTCCGGATCCAGGAAGAAGTCCTTCAAACTCATCTGTACGGTGTCCTGGAGAGGTTCGGGCTCCTCAGTGGGCGATGGTTCAGGGGACGGTTCAGGGGTCAAAGCGACAGGGGTATTGTTCTGTGTCTGGGCGGCTAGAGGGTGTGGTATCCCGGGGGCTTCACAGGCGGTCATCAGGAAAACGAACAATGCCAGAAGAGGCAGTGCTACAACGCGCATACGCTTGTGTCGTATCCTCTTAGCACAGATCGATAAGCCTTCGTTACCAGCCAGCTTCTAGTCCTCCAAAGGTTATGTTTGTAGTAAGAACGGAGTGTCTACCCGAGTCTGGCGGTTCCCACCGGGTAGACACTCCGTCTATTAGACCTATTTTGAAGGCTTTAGCCTATCCACAAGTCTATTTACGCTCTCGGCAGCACTAGGATGTACGCCGTCATGGTCGGCTCGTGCTCGTTGCAGACGAGTCGGTAGATGCCTTGCTGTGAGGCGACAAAGGATAGTTCGTACTCTCTCCCCCGGTTCATCTCTATCTCTTGCACTATCTCCGTTCCATCGGGGGCCTCCACCCAGGTGCTGTGCTTGTTGCCATTTATGATGAAGACGGTGAGCGTGACGGTGTCCCCTTGGAGGGCGACCATGGACCCAGGCCACCACTGGTAGCTCTCGACCCCCCACTTATCGGGGTTGGAAGCATCCCATTCCCCGGGCCCCTTGAACCCATATCCATCGGAAGCCTCGATGACATCAAGGTCGGCACCCGAGGGGGGAGCCAAGTCTTGGACGGTGGTGCTTCCTTTTGCCTCATATGCGGTCACGTAGAAGCGTGCTTCGCCAGCAGGAGCGGAGATCTTTCCAGCCTTAGCAGACAAGCTTGTCACCTCTGCCTGAAGTGCGGCGAGGTTCTGCTCCAACGTTTCAACCCTTGGCTCTAGGTGGGATTCATGCTCCTCTTCCTCACCACCGCCACACGCCGCTGCTGCCAGGAGCCCGACAGCGAGAATTCCCGCCACCAACGGGTATAACAAACGCTTTTTCATCCTATCCTCCTTTCTATCGGTAATACCAGTACTGGTTTCCCGTTAATCCTGCTCTTCTTGTAACATGTGGGGGCGTTACAGTTCCATAACGTGGTCAAGGAAGGCTGTAACAACTCCGTTACAATGCCCCAAAAGAAAGGAGAGAGCCGATGTGACTCCCCCCAGGAGGACAAAAGAGGTGCAACATTTACGTGGGCCCCCCTAATATGTAACCGACACCGGACACGGTCACGATGTATTGCGGATGTTGTGAATCATCTTCCAGCTTCTGACGCAAGCGCCATGCCGTGACACGGAGCACCTCTTGCTGGGGCCGCCTTCAAACCACATCCTGAACGATCAGGTAGGCGACCATCGGCCCATGGTGCTCCCTAGTGTCATGGTTAGCGCACAGGATCTCGAACACACCGGCCCGGTCCGCCACAAAGGTGAACAGGCGGTCTTCCCCTGGATTTACGATCTCTGCTAAGACCCAATCCTCGATATTTATCTCGTGCCACTCCTTATCCAACACTAAGATGTGTAAATTTACAGTGTCCCCTTTGTTCACCATAACCGTCCCCGGGTCGAAGCGGTGCTGCATGGGCGGCGTGGGCATCTCCTCCGGGGTCGGCGTATCCGGGGCAAACTCGGCATCCTTCATCATGGGCATGACCATACGGGTGATCATCCAGATTTCCCTGGTGACCGGCTCATAGGCTGGCAGCGCCTTAGCCTCCAGATCTGTCACCTTCCCCTGGAGTCCGGTGAGGTTTTGCTCCAACTCTGCGACCTTTTCTTCCAGGGGGCCTATATCTGTGCCACCGCACGCTGCTGCCAGGAGCCCGACAGCTAGAATTCCCACCACCAACGGGTATAACAAGCGTTTTTTCATCCTATCATTCTTTCTACCGGTAATACCGGCGCTGGTTTCCCGTTAATCCTGGTTTTCTTTTAACATGTAGGGGCGTTACAGTTCCATAACGGGGCCGTGGGAAGCCGTAACAACTCCGTTACAATGCCCCAAAAGAAAGGGGAGAGCCGATGTGGCTCCCCCCAGGAGGACAAAAGAGGTGCAACATTTACGTGGGGCCCCCTAATATATAACCGACTCCGGACAAGGTCACGATGTATTGCGGATGTTGTGAATCATCTTCCAGCTTCTGACGCAGGCGCCACACCGTGACTCGCAGCACTTCTTGCTCGCCTCGGTAGCCCTGCCCCCAGACCTTCTCCAGCAGGTCGTCCTGAGTTAGCACCTTGCCAGCGTTAGCGGCAAGATAATGGAGGAGTCGGTACTCGGTGGGAGAAAGGCGCACCTCCTTGCCTCGCACCGTCACCCGCCGTGTCAGGAAGTCCATCTGTAAGTCGCCCTGGGTGAAGGATGTCTGCCTCCCGGCCACCTCAGCCAGGCGCACCCGGCGAAGCACTGCCTCAACCCTGGCCAGGAGCTCTTGGGCGGAGAAGGGCTTGGCTATGTAGTCGTCGGCTCCCAGACGCAGCCCCTTCACCTTATCCTCCTCGGCACCCCGAGCGGTGAGCATAATGATGGGTATCATAGAGACTTCCCGGATTCGGGCGCATACCCCGAACCCATCAAGGCCGGGAAGCATCACATCTAAGATCACTAGGTCAGGAATCTGTTTGGCCAGTATAGTCAGGGCTTCCTCGCCAGTGGCGGCGCACCCGACACGATAGCCTGCGGCTTCAAGATTGAACCGCACCAGCCGCAGGTAGCGTGGCTCGTCATCAACTACCAGGATGTGCTCACCAGGCATCATCCCGTTCCCTTTTTCATAGTTTTCTCAGCGTTCTTTTGACCCCTGTTCTCGGCAGCATCTCCTGCCACCAGAGGTAGGGTGCAAAAGAAGATGCTTCCCTTGCCGGGGCTGCTTTCTATCCATAGCTTTCCGCCATGGGATTCGATGATGCCCCGGCAGATGGCCAGTCCCAAGCCCGTGCCCTTGGTGCCCCGCTCACGGGAACTCTTGCCCCGGTAAAAGGGCTCAAAGATCCGCTCAAGTTCCTCGGGTGGGACGCCATCGCCATGGTCCTTGACGCTGACGACGGCGTGCTTGTTTTCTATGGTGACTCCGAGCTCCACCTGGCTGCCGGGATCGGAGTAGCGCACAGCATTATCCAGCAGATTATGAAGTACCTGCTCGATCCGGGAGGAGTCGACCAGCACCTCTACATCGTTCCTGGGTGCCTGGGCCACAAGGGTATAGCCCTTCTGCTGGAGGTTGAGCGCGGCCTTATGGAGTGCGCCTTCAAGGAGTTCTTTCAAAGAAACAGGCCTCCGGTCCATCTGGAGCCTCCCCCCTTGGAGGCGGGAGGCGTCTAATAATTCGTCGATCATCCGCTGTAGCTTGTTCGCTTCCTCATCTACAATCTGGAGAAACTCTCGTTGCTCTGCTGGGTCAACTGCGATATCGTCCCGCAACAGGGTAGTGGCATATCCTTTGATGAACCCCAGTGGCGTCCGCAGTTCGTGGGAGATGGCTGAGATGAACTCGGCCTTCATGCGGTCCAGTTCCTGTTGGGCCTGCACCTGACCTAATGCTCTCACCAGACGAGCGTTCTCGATAGCTATGCCTAGTTGGTTGCAAATGGCAGCCAAGGTCTCTCGTTCTTCCGGGCCAGGAGGTTCCTCCTGTCTGCGTGAGAGGTAAAGCACACCTAGGAGCCCCTTCGAGGATTTCAAGGGTAGGACTGCTACTGCGTGGGCTTCGGGTGCTCGACATGAAGGTCGGAAGCTCTTGCGCTCTGTAGGGCTGAGGTAGAGTGGAGCACCCTTGGAGGCTACCTCTCCGCAGGGGCACTCGCCTAAGTCTACAGCCCGATCCCTGCAGGGAAAGTCCGAGAAATCGCCCCGAGCGCATGCCACTGCCAGACGGTTGTCTTGGCCGTCCAGCAGGCGCACCACCGCCGTCTCCATGCGGGAGTGTTCCAGAGTCACCTCAAGGCAACGGTTCAGCATCCCCTCCAGGTCCCGGAACTCGTTAGCTACCGTAGCAACAGCGCTCACCGCCGCTAATTGGCGATTTCGGGCCGTTAGCTCCTCGGTGCGCTCCCTGACCTTGGTCTCCAGCTCCTCACCCCATCTTAGCGCCTTTCCCATCGACTCTTTGAGCTGCACCCGCATCGCTTCCAGGCTATCAGCCAGGGCTCCGATCTCTCCCCCCTCTCCCACATGGATGGGCTGTTCTAGGTTTCCTGCCGCCATCTGACGGGCGTTACCAGTCAGCTTCGTCACTGGGCGGACTAGAAGTCGAGCGCCAATCAGGGTGAGCACCCAAAGGATAATAAGAGAAACGGCTCCTGCAAGGAGGATAGTGTTGCGCAGAGTGGTTACCGGGGCAAAGGTCTCCCGGTCTGTACCCCCTACCGCCATTCCCCAAGGAGCGCTAGATAGGGGGACAAAGGCCATGACGTGGTGCTCGTCCTGTTTTTCTTCTGCAGTCGCATGCCAGGGGACATACGGGACAGTTTCGACTCCTGTCTCCCCTGTTTGGAACATGCGTAGGTATAACTCGATGTGTTCGCCTGGCTTCAGAAAGGCGCCGAAGTCCGTGGAGGCTACGATGAGGCCACGGCTATCTACCAGCTCCGCATGCCCTGTCTGCCCGATATCCCGGGAATGCCTCAGAGAGCCTAGAATCTCCTCGCTGGAGAGGTCGATGAGACCACTAAGCATCGCAATACGAGCGCCATCACTGTTGAAGATAGGGATGGTGAGCGCCACAGCGGGTTTCCCAGTGGTGGGATCGACAAAAGGATCGGAGACGCTTCGGGTGCCAGTTTCCTTCACCTTGTTGATGTGAGCCTCCCCGGAGAGGTCAGCCCCCTGGGGCAACTTTCCAGGCGGCTCAGAGAGCACCACCCTCCCTTGAGTGTCTAGAAAATAGACACCTAACGAGAGCGTCCCGACTCGGCCATAGGCATGGGCCAGCATGTGTGCTTCCTCTGTTAGAGAGGGGGCATCGGGGTCGAAAGCGGCAAACTCGGTGGCCTTCTCCAGCTCATGGAAGCCTCGCTCCAAGAGCCGGTCTATCTCCCGCGCTGCCATCTGAGTGATGACCAGTCGTTCCGTTAGGATACGTTCGGTGCTATCGTTGACTGCTTTCAGACTCAGTAAGCTGAAAATGCCAAACAAGATAAGGAAACCCACAGTGACCGCAATTACTAGCCTGGGCCATAGGTTGAGTCCTTTAAAGCCCCGAAGCAACGGAGTCAATCCAGGGGCTCGTATCACCTGGGCTTTATTTGCCAGAAGTCCTCTCATATCTCGGAATCCGACGATTGATGAGGTGAGGGACACCCCATGCTGTACCCCCGCAGTGAAGCTCCGCCTGGTTCTTCCGGTATCTTCTGAACAAGATCGGAGGAGCCACCGAATTCAGGGAGCCCTTCAGTTCTGGAGAGGAACTACTTATCTATTGATGTCATGTCCGCCTCTTCCCCTCGATTAAGTTTGCCCATCCGATTCTTTCGTTGATTTCTCTCATTTATGATAAGGGATTGT
This sequence comes from Dehalococcoidia bacterium, assembly GCA_036477885.1. Classification (GTDB taxonomy): domain Bacteria; phylum Chloroflexota; class Dehalococcoidia; order JAZGDP01; family JAZGDP01; genus JAZGDP01. The sequence continues at coordinate 9,137 of JAZGDP010000147.1, read as the reverse complement.
GAAATCAAAAACATGATGAAAATGCACTAGTTTCTTAGGCAAGATTCAGGATTCTGAAAAAAAGGGACACCATTATGAGTGACCGGCTAATACAGAAATAAGAACTTCTGATCTCACCGTGCGCCTGAAAAGGCGTGATTGAAGGGACACCCAAGCCTCTTCTTAAAAGGCCAGGGGATTTGTGGCAGGTCTCCTCTCCGCCCCCCGAGGAGAATTTCGCGGAAATACCTCAGGTAGTGGACTCTCCTTATCCCTACGGGATGTGGGGTGCCGTCCACGCCATCGTAGCCCCGGCGGGAGCCGGAAACGGGGAGCACGAAGGCCCTCCTAAGGAGGTCTCCTGATGGAGAAGGGGCGAATTTATTGGTGGAGATAGGGGGACTCGAACCCCCAACCTCGGCGATGCGAACGCCGCGCTCTCCCAGTTGAGCTATATCCCCACTATCAACCCATTAATAACTATGCTGCCCTTCCTTCAACGAGCCGTCGGAATTATAGCAAAGCCCCACTGTAGCTGTCAATTTAGCTTTATTCAAAAGTCCGAGAATGAGCTAAGTTGACACTGGAGAGGCCAAATGCAATCATAGGTTTGGGCTTTGCTTGGTATAGAGGGCTAAGGCCTATGAGATTGTACTATTTGGATGAATCAGAAGGGCCAACATACTATGTTAGGTCAGCACTCGGCATCAATGTTGAGCTATGGAACCAAGCGTTTTTGAATATTAAGGATTGGCCTAAGGACATCGTTCGAGTTTACAATATTCCCTTGTTCAAAGAGTTACATGCTTCTGACATCTTAGCAGCCAGAGGGCTAATAGTCAGGGACGGTCGAGATTACAAAAGGATTAGACAGAAAAATGGCGTGAAAATATTTATTAGTGGCTTACAACGGCTAGAAAACCTCGCCATTGCTTTATCAGGAGGAATGGAGATTATCAATGTATGTCTTAAGAAACGTCAGCATAAGCACCCAGATATTGCAAGCCTAGATAGAGTTCTGAATCGCATAAATACATCAGTCAAGAAAGACAACCGCTACGCCTTTCTGATTTTCGATGAAGGCAAAGAAAAAGCTATTAACTATTGGTATCGAAAGTGTCGAGTCTATAATCCTATACCAAGCAAGTATGGGCAATGGGAAACTGGTGAGGAGTGGAAGAATATTCCCATACAGAACATAGTTGGTGGCCCGTCATTCCGAGTATCCGCTAGTGACTATTTTTTACAGATGGTAGATTTTGTTGCACATGCACTCCTTAAGCAGGAAGAGCAACCGCCGATACCCCGCATAACACAATATGATCTTCAAAATGCGTTTCGTATTTTAAATGAGACCTTGAATGAAGATGCAGCGCGGGAAGATGAGCAAGGTATTGTCCGTCACTAAAATGGAAAAACCTCCCTTGAGAGAGGCTCTTCCGCAAGAACACGATCTGCCGATTATCGACAGGATGCTCAAGCATTTTAAGAATATCAGGTTACAAAAAGAATGTCAATAGTCTTAAGCCACTTTTCTTACCGAAATACGAGATTTTGTTGCCAAGGCTTGAGCTTGCAAAATTATGATGGACAAAAACAATAAACGGTAACCTTTTGGATGTGCTGAACCTTCATCTGGTTAAGGCTTCGATACGTTCCGCAAAAAGCGACGCGTAACCGTCGGTGAGTGGTTAGGCCTTACCTTAATTAGTTGTCGAGGCTTGCGAGCCTTCCGCAGGTGCGAAGAATACCAGCAATGTCAGATCTTCTGTGATAGTGTGGAAGCGATGTTCAACGTCAGCCTTCACATAGACGATGGTGCCGGGCTCGATCTCACGATCCTCTGAGTCCACCCTTATAGATCCGCGGCCGCTCACTACGTAATACACTTCGTCTTCAGTATGCGGGCCTTGGGGATCGACTTCGCCGGCCGAAAGCGCGTAGAGGCCGACGCTCAGCGAAGGGACCCGCAAAAATTCAAGCCAAGACTCCTTCAACTGCTCACGCTTAGCGATTAATTGAGGAAGCTCAAAGGCATCCATTCTCCAAGACCCCCCTGAAACTTAGTACCACGCATTATACTTCTCCTCGTGTAACTCTTCAAGAAGGGCCAGGTGGTTCCAGGTGGGCCTCACCGGGGAAGGTGTACTGAATGCCTTCAACGCTACTAAGGCTCTCTCTCGCATGCTTTAGGAGAAGCGGGGAGAGGTTTACATTCCTATCTTATCCGCTGATAGGAGTTCCCCTAACGTATTTAACGGTGCCAGAGATACCCGGCTGTGACCTCTTGGTCACCTCGGTATAGGTGAGGTGTAGGACCCCATCGGCATCTATATCCAGGGAGGTGAGCTGCCCAAAGGGCACACCATCAGAGGTAACGATGGTCTCGGTGTTCCATCGAGAACCATCGAAATAGGCCAGCTTTATCACATCTTCATCGGCATAGCTGAACATCGGGTTGCCGCTGTTATCCAGTAGTATCGAGGTGATGTTGCGTGCTCCCAGCATGCCGATGAAAACGCTCTCCAGCTTATCTATGCGAGTGGTCTCCCACCCCGAATCGCCACGGACGGCATACTTTACGTATCCCGAGGTGGTTCCTGTGGAAGGGGCTCCAGGCTCGATTTCAAAATAGGCGATATGAGGGTTATCGTTACCGTCCAGCACCAGGGAGGAGAACCTGCCCACATCCCCTTCGCTGTCCACCGTCTCTATGACCCAGCCTGAATCGGTCCTGGTAGCGTAGAATAGCTCCCCGGTGCTTGTGGAAAAGTAAGTTATGTGGGGGCTATCCTGGGAATCCAGGGCTATAAAGGTGCCCCATTCGTAGTTTATGGGGCCGGCTCCTATCGATTCTACTGTCCATTGGGCGCCATCAAAGAAGTAATACTCCACACCGCTGCTGCTACCGAACTGAGCCGGGTCTACCGCCGAGATATGGGGACGACCCTGGGAATCCACGACGATACGGTTGTCCCAGCCATCGTGTCCATCATCCCTTACGGTCTCCACCTGCCAGCCAGAGTCGGTTAAAATGGCACGAGTGGCATCTCCCAGATCAGGCCTGAAGGAGGAGGCCTGGTGATCGTGCCAGGAGATCTGAGGCACATCACCTGGGCCAACATCTATGTCTAAGGGCCCGTAGAAGTACCCTCTAGCCACCTCGGTGATGTCAAAGCCGTTGCCGTTCCACAGGGCGTGCTTCACGAATCCACCACTCAGGGCTTCTCGCATATAAGCTATGTGAGGGGTGCCTTTACCACCTAGGGCAATGGCGGGTTTGGCTCCCTCGTCTACATCGAAGGCCTCCCACTGGAATCTCGCCTCTTCCACCTCAATCACTTCGGTTGGGGCAGTGGGTGTAGCCTCAGTTACGGGAGGTGGGGTGGCTATTGAAGTGGGTGAGGGGGCTGCCGCTGGTCTCGGGGCAGGGGTGGTCTCCCCGCCACCACAGGCAGCCCCCACCAGAGCTAGAACAATCCCCGCAGTGAGAAGCCATCTCTTTTGAAGAATCTTCATTTTACGCCTCGTTTAGCAAATATCACTCTTTTAGATGCAAGAGCCCCATTTTGGATGCAACACCGCCGAGGGATTATGAGAGGAATTAAGAGTAAACAGGAGCCTTAAGGCTCGTATTTTAGCTAGAGCCTAAGTGATATAAGTGGTTAAAGACATAGAACAGGTTGCTCAGGAAGGTACTAGCCAATGCCGTGTAAGGCGGTATTGGGGTGATAGTCCTTCCAGCCGAACCAGAAGGCGTAGGTGGAGGGCAATCTGCTCAAGCTCTTCCCCTTCAATTCCCCTTCTGTAGCCTCGCCGGTGAGGCCCGACCAGCGAGTTTGGGTTTCCCTGTCTATCAGCATGGGGCCTGTGGGGCTGGAGCCTTCCGCAAGACCGAAGTGGAGAGCTTTTTCCTCGACTCGGCGATCGAACACTGCACCGCTGCCGGTTTCCACATCGAAGACCACCAGTATATCCCTATCTCCAACGGTATCGTTGACCACCGGGTTATCGTTGAGCACCCCAAAGGGATAGGCCTTGGCATCGCCCAGGAAGGACACGCCTATGACATATTCCTTTATATACAACCTATCATCGGCCAAGGTCCTTCCGCTGTTGCCAGCGGAACCGCTCCTGTAGTAACCGTCGTAGGGATCGGTTTGGTATCCTCCCATTTTATCCAGGACTAGGGTATCGGGATGAAGCTCCTTCCAGGTAGCCCACTGGGTTTGGAGGGAGGGGATTATCTCTAGCTGAGTCCCCTTAAAACGCCCTGCGATGGCCTCCCCTAAGACCTGGCTCCATAAGGTATCGCTCTCGCGGTCATACATAACGAGGCCGTTTCGTATGAGCTTACCCGATACGCCGAAGGTATGAACCTCCCCCTCCACCTGACGGGCATACACGATGCCTGTGTAGCAGAGGGGTCAAAAGGTGACGGCTACGGGAGTCCCCTCTACTACGTCGTTCACCACCTCGTGCCTGCTCAGGACGTTAAGGGGATAGGCGCGGCTTTCTCCGTTGATGGATACCCCTATAACCTGTTCATCGTCTTTCATCTCATTGGGGCTCTCCTCGACGGTCTCGAACTCAGGATTGGTGAGGGCTTTGATGGCGTCCTTGGGCAGAAGGGTTATCATCTTGAGCTTGCCCAGATCTTGATTGGGGGAATCGGGGGCCAGGGTGATGGTCTCGGAGAAAAAGCCAAATTGACGAAAGGCAACGAAACCCACTACCAGCGCTAGACCTATGAGGAGAACAGCGGGTATCAGCATGCCTGTACGCTCCTTGAGAGAATACACCATTACATAGGATTTAGATGCTATATCCCCGCAAAAGATACACCTTCTAGCATCATCTGCTAGGCCCCAGTTCCATTAGTATCTTACCATCGAGCCATCCATGTTCACCTCCTGATTAGGGTTTTATTCCCGTGGCTCGATGAAGGGCAGGCGGCCAACGGTTGCTTCGGCCGGACCCCAAGGGGTTTCAACGGTCAAGTTCGTACCGAGTTTGGCCTTGGCAATGGACACGATCGCCAAGGCAATATTTTTCTTAAGGCGAGGCGAGTACGTGGAACTCGTGATCACGCCGCACGGCTCTCCATTGTGCTGTAAGGGCCAGCGCTGCTCATTCAACGGCAATTGCTCTCCGTGAATTTCCATGCCGACGAGCTTTTGCTTGATGCCCTCCGCTTTAATCCGGCGCAATGCGTCTTTGCCGATAAAATCGGCTTCCTGATCCAAATCTACATACTTGCCCAGCCCAATCTCGAAGGGGTTGTTCTCCTCGGTCATGTCGGATCCGTACGACAACAACCCGCTCTCGATGCGCTCGATGGCGGACGGCGCGCCGGGCGTGATTTCGTGCCGCCGGCCGGCCTCCATGACCCGTTCCCACAATTCGTCGCCATATTTGCCGTCTCGGAGATAAAGTTCGAAGCCGCTCTGTTTACTCCAACCCGACCGAGCAACCACCAGCGGGATGCCATTCAGGTCTGTCTCACGAAACCAAAAATATCGCAATTCCTTCACCCAGTCCCCAATCAGGTCAACCATTACGGCAGTCGCTCTTGGGCCTTGGAGCGCCAAGGGCGAAGCATCTGGCTCCGTAATCGTGACATTCATGCCGGCATTCACGGCGATACCGCGCGCCCACAGCAGCACATCACTATCCGCCAGTGAGAGCCAGAAATGGTTTTCGCCAAGCCGAAGTAGCACAGGGTCGTTGAGCATCCCCCCATCTTCTGCCGTGATAGGGACATACTTACATTGACCAACTGCGCATCTGGTCAGGTTCCGCGGCGTCAGGCGCTGCACAAATCGAAATGTGTCTGGGCCGGTTATCTCCACTTGTCGCTCGCAGGCCACATCCCACACCGTAACGTCATTCACGAGCCGCCAGTATTCGGCCACCGGATCGTCGTAGTACAGCGGCATGTACATATGGTTATAAATGCTGTATGCCTTGCAGCCGTAACGGCGAGTGGCCTCGAAAAATGGCGACTTGCGCACACGCGGGCCGATTGCGATCAAAGGCGCAGTATAGTTGTGTTGCATCGTTCCAACCCCTGTACTATCCGGGTTCTCAGGGACATCACCTGCTCACCCCCATCGCCCGGATCTTGCCAAGATAACAGATATGAAACGTGTGTGTACCCTAACATCCCAGCTACGAATTGTCAAACGACGCAATTGAACCTGCCTCGATTGACCTATGAGGGACCTAGAAGCGAGGATGCAATTTGCTCAAGGGCCAGATTTGGAAATTTAACCTAGGCATGGAAACGAGGGTGGTGATTTTCCGAAAGGGCACCTTCGGCAAATTGCGCCTTAGTAACCACAGCCTTTCATGACGGCCTCAATTCAGCTTACCAAGCATCGTCCGTGTCAGCTGGCCAGACACGACGGCCATCCCGTTCATCAGGTGGAAAGAAATGAACAGGGCCGGAACTCCTAGAAAAGGCAGGATCCATGAATAAGGGAAGGGATCAAACGTCCAGCTGCCCCACTCGAGTGGATCGCTAGTCCACATGTAGGCTGGCGCGGTAAGCAGACCAAGGGTGACGGCGATCAGCGTGACTGCAATAGTGAATGAGGCGATCCCCAGCGGGAACTTCAGGAACAGGTAGAGCATGCCTGTCCAGGTCTGTCTATTGGTCAGATGCGACTTGAAGCGTCGCCAGGTTCCAACAAAAAGGTGCTCCACTGAACTGAGGTTTTGATCGTCGGTGACAGTCGAGCGCCCTCGGGTCGTATGAGGAATGTCTTCCTTGAGTAGGCTCACCGCCAAGATACGCTCGAACTCGCACATAGCCCAGGATCCCGCTACAACGAGCGCCAGTATGGGAACACCTACCCAGATGATGAGCAGCCCAAAGCCCAGCGAGATGCCGGTGACCAAGAAAACGAAGTAGGCGATGCCCAGCGGGAACGACAAGAGCAGGTAGAGGATGTTGATGTAGCTCTGCGGGTCGGCGACAACGCCAAAGAACCTTCGCTGCGTAGATACACTCATTGGAACGCCTCTCCCCAACATTACCCCTTTGACAATTTTCCCAAACCGCTGCTACATATCGTACATGATACACAACCCATTTGCCGAGTCAAGCCGGGCTTCGTCGTGAGGTCTTCGAGTGAGCCTCGGACGAACGGAGGGTGGGAGAAATACCTTTGCGCAAATAAACGCTAATCCTCAAGCTGTATGAGGCCGCTCTTCCCGCCGCTCTTCCTCGCTAAGCGTATCCCCTCGATGCGCATCCTTCTGTCTGCTGCCTTACACATGTCGTAGATGGTCAAGGCGGCCACCGATACCGCCGTGAGGGCCTCCATCTCCACCCCGGTCTTTCCTGTGGTTCTGACGGTGGCGGTTATATCCACGGTGCTACTCTCTTGGTTAAGCTGAAGCTCCACCTCTATATCGGTGAGGAGAAGGGGGTGGCAGAGGGGTATGAGGTGGGGGGTGGACTTGGCTGCCATAACCCCGGCCAGGCGAGCCACGGAGAGAACATCTCCTTTGGCCACCTTTCCCTCTTTAATGAGGTGGAGGGTGGAAGGTTCCATAGTAACATAGCCCTTAGCCACCGCCTCCCGCTGAGTGTCGGCCTTCTCGGTTATGTCCACCATGCGGGCCCTTCCCTGAGCGTTCAGGTGGGTTAACTGCTTATCTTGCCTTAGGTCATCGTTTCCACTTTCAACGTTAGCCACTTTGCTATTCCCTCGCCGGGATTTTATGATTCCAGCCTGCTCTTTGGCCAGTCTATCCACCTCTTCGTTTAGGGGATCGCCCGCATGTCCTCTTTCCCACTCCCATCTTACTGCTCGGCTGGAGCTAAGATGGCCCAAGCTCTCCCACAAATCGTTGTTCTTCTTGCGCTTCCAACCCCGGCTCATGGTGTTGATGAGATACTGGCTATCGCTGTAGACCACTACCTCTGACCCGACGGGGGTCTGCTCCAGTCCTTTGATGACCGCCGTAAGCTCCATGCGATTGTTGGTGGTATTTTCCTCCCGGCCTTTTATAACCTTGCGCTGGCCATCCTTCCCTGTGGAAAGGATTATGGCTGCCCATCCTCCAGGCCCGGGATTGTCTTTACAAGCGCCGTCGGCATGTATCTCTATCATCAATGGTTAAACCCCTCAGGAATCATTAGATTCATACAGTTGACTCTAAGATTTCAGGCCTTCTTTCCCATTGCTAAGCGCTTTAGTATCGGCAAAGCCAACCTAGCCGCCTTTCCTCGGTGGCTGATCTCGTTCTTCAGCTCCAGGGGCAGCTCCGCCAGGGTCTTGCCCAGATTAGGCAGATTATAGATAGGGTCGTAGCCGAACCCCAGCTCTCCGTTAGGCTCTCGGGCTATGACCCCTTCGCATTTACCCTCGCAGAGCTCCACCTGGCCCGATGGGATGGCGATGGCGATGACGCACCGGAAGCGGGCTCCCCTCTCCTCCAGAGGCACACCATCCAGCTTTGCCAGCAAGTATTCTATGCGCTCTCTGTCCGAGGACTTTTCCCCTGCATATCTGGCGGAGTGAACGCCTGGCTCGCCCCCCAGGGCCTCCACCTCCAGGCCCGAGTCGTCGGCCAATGTGGAAAGCTGGCTTAGGGCGGCATAGGCCTTGGCCTTGATGGTGGCGTTCTCCTCCATGGTGGCTCCCGCCTCATCCACGATAGCCTTCAGTCCTTCTTGGGCTAAGGTGGTGAGGGTGAAGGGGGCATCTCTCAAGAGCAGGGTATACTCTCTCACCTTGCCCTGATTGTTGGTGGCGAGGAGAAGCTTTCCCATTCCTCCTCCCTCTGCTACATCTCGGTGAACCTATCGCCCACCCTCTTCATTATGGAGGACATGGTTGTGTATTCCATCTCCTCCAGGGGCAGGCGATGGGGCTCGAAGGGGCCATGTCTCCTCAGGTAATCGGCTACGACGCCGGACTGACGCCGTGCCTCGTCGAAGGATAGGTCATCGAACATATCTCTGGGCCCTATCAGCTTGCCGTCGGCTAGCTGAAACCCCGCTGCGATGACTCTGGGAGGGCCATCGAATCTACTAGGACTGGCGAATTTGAAGGGAACGGGGGTTAAGGGGCCGTTGTGGGAACCCCGCATCCACCCCTCCACTATCAAGGGAAGAGTAAAGGCCTCCAGAACCTCACCCACGG
>JAZGDP010000146.1:0-3552 GCA_036477885.1 Dehalococcoidia bacterium | reverse complement strand
AATGTGATTCTTCAGATTATCCCTGGCAGGCGTAGCGCCTAACTGCCAAGGTGGCCTCCTGGACTATTGAGTATCAAAAGGAATCCGGAGAATGGATACCCAGCTAATTCACGCCCTGCGCGGCTTGATAGCAAACCTGAAGGAACATGAATTCAGGCTAGGCAGCCTTATATATGCGACAATTGTTCTCTTCCTGCTCGCCCTGGCAGCGTGTCAACCTGAGGCGCCTGAACCAACCCCTACTGTGGGCCCGTTGCAGGGTCCTGACCTGTCCCCCACCGATTTGAAGTACCGCCTCATCGCGAACTTCGGTGGCATGTTCTACTGCGACCCTGACCTATTTCCCGTAGCCCGTGAAGGCCAGGAAGAGCAACGGGCTCGTGAAGAGTTCCCCAGGATTCAGCAGGATGCCGAGGAATTTCAGGCAATGCTGCGGCAGCTCGATCTGCAAGAAGCATCTAGCTACACCGACGAGCAACAACTTCTAGTGTATCGGGAACACAAGAAACTGAATGCGGTGATACTCGAACCATCGGGAGGCGCATATAAATTTGAATTCCGAGTCCAGGAGGGCGACGGATTCAAGATCGAGGGGATCGTTGATCGTAAAGGTGTGACCGTCCTGAATAAGGAGCCCAGCTTTAACATCTGTCCTATATGCCTTGCAGGAAGCACGCGCATTGATACGCCAAAGGGACAGGTCATGGTGAGAGACTTACTCGTTGGAATGGAAATCTGGACAGTGGATGTCTCAGGGGCGCGTGTCGCCGCCATTATCAAAGAGGTTGCAAGCAGTCCTGCACCCGAAGGCCAGTACATGATCCACGCTGTGCTCGACGATGGGCGAGCACTACTCGCCTCGCCGGGCCATCCTCTGGCCGATGGCCGGACGCTGGAAGAACTTGTGACGGGCAGCGTGGTGGATGGTGCGAGGGTCATATCTATAGGGCGTGTTTCTTACGAAGAAGGAGCGACATATGATATTCTGCCGGAAGGGGGCACTGGTCGATATTGGGCGAACGGAATCCTCATCGGCAGTACGCTCTCTCACTCGCCTGGGTGCGGGAAATAATACCAATTGGTGGAGACGGGGAAAGGTGGGGCTCCCTGTGGTAGTGGTTGCCTGAGCGGTGAGATAATGGGGATTGGGTTCGCCCGCTACATTGTCCATTAAGCTAATTGAGTATAGAATTAGGACTACTGTGTGCGCACTATCTACTCTCACAGCAGCCGATGAGGCGGGGAAAAGGATAACTTCAACGAAAGGGTAGGTAATTATTCGGTGGCTAAGGAACTGACTTCCGCTCGAGTTAACCTATTTACTGAGTCGCTAATCAGGGAGATGACCCGGGTAAACGATATGCACCAGGGGATCAATCTGGCCCAGGGTTTTCCCGACTTCGACCCGCCCAAGCCTGTGATAGAGGCGGCTAAGCTGGCTCTGGAGCAAGGCTATAACCAGTACGCTATAACCTGGGGGTCACCCCGCCTACGTAAGGCTATCGCCGAAAAGTTTGCCCAGTACAATGGGCTTACCCCGGACCCCGATAAACATGTGACCGTCACCTGCGGCAGCACGGAAGCGATGATGGCCACTATGCTTGCCACAGTAAACCCGGGGGATGAGGTAATCATATTCGAGCCTTTCTACGAGAACTACGGGCCGGATACCCTTCTGGCAGGAGCGCGGCCCATTTATATTGCGCTTCACCGGGTGGGCGACTCCTTTAATTTCGACCCAGAAGAGCTGAAAAAGGCTTTTTCCAATAAGACCAAGGCGATTGTTATCAATACGCCCCACAACCCCACAGGGAAGGTATATTCTCGGGAGGAGTTGCAGTTGATAGCGGACCTGTGCTTGGAGTTCGATGCCATCGCCATCTCAGATGAACCCTATGAGCATATTCTGTATGACGGAGCCACCCACCATAGCATAGCAGCGTTAAAGGGTATGGCCTCTCGGTCTATTACGGTGAACAGCGTATCCAAGACCTACAGTGCTACAGGATGGCGTGTTGGTTGGGCCATCGTCTTAAATGAAGCCATCTCTACTGCTATTCGCCGGGTTCACGACTTCCTAACAGTGGGAGCCCCCGCTCCCCTACAGGAAGCGGCGGCGGTGGCGTTGAGGCTTCCTCCTACCTATTATCAAAAATTAGCCAGAGACTATCAAGCCCGCAGAGACCTCATGGTCTCTATACTGGATGAATTTGATCTCAGTTATGTAACTCCCCAGGGCGCCTATTACGTCATGATAGAGTACCCCTCCTGTGGCTATGACGATGACCTCAGTTTTTCCCATTTTTTATCAAAGGATATAGGTGTCACTCCTGTTCCGGGGAGGGCTTTCTACCATAGCCCAGAGCTGGGGAAGCGATATATACGTTTCGCCTTTCCCAAAAAGCTGGCGACCTTGGAGGCCGTCCGCACTAGACTGTCCAAGCTAAGTGAGTTCCGGAGATAATGCGGCCTCACCTTCTTTCACCTCGAGAGGCACTTAACTCCGGCGAAATGGGAACTTAACCCCTATTCATAGGGCTGAAAGTCCATGGTGTGGGAAAGAGCGTAGGGATCGGTGATGACATTGATCACTGCCGGTTTACCCGAGGTGGCAGCCCTCTCTAGGGCGGGGCGTATATCCTCGGGTTTATCTACGTACTCCCCGTAGCAGCCTAAAGCCTCGGCCAGTTTGTCGTAACGGGTGCTGGGAGCCAGGTCTCTGCCCGGTATCACGTCTCCCTCAACACCTCCGGCCCAGCCGCTGTTGTTGCTTATCACCGTTATCACCGGCAAATTGTGCCTAGCCGCCGTGTCCAGGTTGATGGCGTTGATCCCGAAGGAGCCGTCTCCATGAAAGACGACCACCTGTTTATCGGGCTTGGCTGCCTTTGCTCCTATGCCCAGGGGAAGCCCCACTCCCATACAGCCGAAGGAGCCCGAGTTCAGCCTGTGTCCTGGAACATAGGTGCGAATAGATTGTCGGGCGAAGTTAAGGGTCTCGTGGCCATCCACCACAAAAATGGCATCCCGATCCAGGAAGTCCCTTATCTCTTTACAAACCCTCAGGGGATGTATGGGCACCTGATCGGAGTTGAGGGTAGACTCGGCCCTCTCCTGACTGGCGGCATCCCTCTGCCTGAGCTTATCGACCCAAGAGGCTACTTTTTTAGGGCTCAATTTACCTTGGGCCTCCTCTGTAAGCTGTTTTAGGACGGCCTTAGCGTCACCTACTATCCCTATCTCGGCCGGCTTGACGTGGCCTATATCATCCGGATTGGTATTGACCGCTATGAGTTTCACGCCCTCGGAGAACCGAGGCGGCAGGAAATGGGATATCACCCAGTTGGGCCTGGTGCCTATCGATAAGACCACATCGGCCTCCCGGAAGGCCAAGGAACGGGCCGCCAGTAAAGCCATGGGGTGATCCTCGGGTATGACTCCCCTCCCCTGGGGAGTGGTGAAGAAGGGGATACCGGTGAGCTCCACGAACTCCTGCAGCTCTGAACTGGCCTTGGACCAGATTATCCCCGTCCCTGTGATGATGACAGGATG
>JAZGDP010000145.1:0-7368 GCA_036477885.1 Dehalococcoidia bacterium | reverse complement strand
TGGGGATTATCTCCAAGCCATGCTCTCTAAGCTCTAGGTCATCGATAACCTTCCCTTGAAGCAGATAGCAGACATACGCACAGTAGGGAACCTTAAACCCAGGGTACAACTCTTCGGTAACGCATGCTCCGCCTATTATGTTTTGACGCTCCAGAACCAGGACGGAGATCTCCTCCTTGGCCAGGTAGCCGGCCGTCACCAGCCCGTTGTGTCCTCCGCCGATGATAACCACGTCATACTGCGTCTCGGTCATACATCAGCCTCCTGAAGGATAGTGATCACGCCTCTCTTGCTGAGAACATGTCTATATCCAGGAGCATCTTACTATGAACACGGTCCCGTAGCAAGACATGAGAAGTCTGCCTTCTCGTGGTAAGAGGAACGAGGTGAGAAGTGGCTGCTGGAGACCTCTCGCCCCGACTCTAATGACCTCACAGCTTCCCTCTGGCATCTTAGTCCTGAGGGTTGAGGGCCGGGTCAAACGGCTTGGCCAGGAGGTAGCAGCGTGATGGCCTCCCACCAAGTCAACCTATGCCTCCCCTTTAGCTATTTTTGAACCGGGAGATTACTTCTTTAGCCCATTATCTCCACGTGATGCGTACCAAAAGGTGCCATAACAGAAATTGACGTATGTTGAAACGCTACCTTATCACGATAACAAGGCAATTTGTACTAAACTGTGGCGACGTAGTGGTTTGGAGCCATTATTTACACCATTCTTGGGCAAATCTAGGGTGGCGTAACACTTCCTGACGGGGCCCAATTTCCAGGTCCGGCCTTTGGGGAAATTCCGTTGTTGAGGTTAGGATTGGTGGGCCGTTTACTGCTGCCAGAGCATCGAAGAGCTACAGGCCGCATAAAGGAGGCCGAGCGGGAGATTGAGAAATTGCAAAAACAAACCAGCATCACGCCCCAAAGTGTCGGGAGATAGAAGCCCTAAAGGATGCACGCCGGAGTCTGCGTGACCGTAATCTAACGAGACGGCGTTCGAGGAGCGAAGAGAATTGGTATCTAGGCTTGGGATAAGAATCTACCCGTCTAAGGATCTGGCTTCTCCACTTCTTTTAAAAGACATGCCTTAGTGGGATTGGGCCGGCTGGCGCAGCAGGCTGGAGGGACAGCCATCCTCCAGAACGCATTGGGGGCAGAGGGGGCGTTGAGCCTTGCACACCCTTCTGCCGTGGGTTATTAAATACACGTGAAAAGGGAGGACGTCTTGGGGAGGCACCAGCTCTTCAAGGATCTCATGAGAATCATCGGCCGATACCTTGGGGCCAACGAGCCCCAACCTCTTGGAAACTCGGTAGACGTGAGTATCCACCACCATGGCCGGCTTATTCAGAGCGAAGAGGAGGACACATCCAGCGGTCTTGGGCCCCACGCCGGGTAGCTGCCTCAACCACTCCTTGGCCTCCTTTAGGGGCATCTCGGCGAGAAAGGAGAGGTTCAGGGGGCCGCGTTTCTCGATGATGGTACGCAGGACGGCCTGTATTCTGGGCGCCTTTATCTTGGCTAGGCCACCTATTTGGATGGCAGCGGCGATTTTCCCCACGTCGCCGTAGGCCATCTCCTCCCAGGAATCGAAGGCGGCCATCAGGTTAGCACATGCTCGCTCCGAGTTGTAATCCGAGGTGTTTTGGGAGAGGATGGTGAATATAAGCTCTGATATGGGGTCCCACTGGCGCGGTCCTTGGGCCGGCCCGTAGAGGGGCTCCAGCCGACGGATGATCTCCTCAACGCTGAGGCCGGGTTCCATGGTCTCGGATGTAGAGGAGCGCCTGTTATCCCTTTTGACTCGATGCTTTCTAGTCTTCTCTCCTAATCCTTTAGCTTTAGCCATCGATACCTTTCAGATGACACAGCTCGTTGATCCGTGTCACCACGGCTCCTCCATCCCTCATCTCGAAGATGCTGATGGAGGCCAAGTCTTGCTGGATACGTCGGAACTGGGATAGATCGGCCCCCAGCAGGGTGCAGAGGATTACCCGGCCCACCCCTTCATGGGAGACTGTCACCACCGTCTCATTCTCGTGTCGCTCCGCTATCTGTTTTACTGCCTTTAACGCCCTACTACTAACCTCCTCCAGGCTCTCCCCCTGGGGAGGACGAACCAGATGAGGGCTGGCAAGCCAGCGCCTATATAACTCCCTGTGTTCCTCACTCAATTCATCGGGTGAGAGGCCCTGCCATTGGCCGAAGTCTATATCCGTGAGTCCATCCACAGGCTCCACCGTTAGGCCTAGGGCCTGGGCTATTGCCTCTGCGGTTTCGATGGCACGCCTAAGAGGGCTGGAGTAGATGGCCGATACAGGATACGAAGCTATGTGTTTGGCTACTGCTTGAGCCTGTTTAAACCCCCTCTCATCCAGACCCAGCTCCGAGCGCCCTCGAAAGCGCCCGTCCCTATTCCAGGGCGTTTGACCATGGCGCACCAAGATGATACGAGTCAGGAGGCATCCCCCCCTCTTGGAGACAAAGGATTTCCCATTATTCTAACACGGCGTCTTTAGGCCAACAATTTTTCTCAGGGTAGCCCTCTGGTATACTGTCTTAGAGTGAGGTTCTGATTAACGGGAATGGACAGATGCGTGATCGCATTGAGCAAGCTCTGAAGGGGCATGACGCCGATTATATAGAGATTCGCATAGAGGAGGGGGAGGCTACTCGTATCCTCTATCGTGGACGCCAGCTGGAGGACATCGGTCGTACTACCAGCGTGGGCGGCAATGTGCGGGCCCTGGTCAAAGGGGGGTGGGGCTTCGTAAGTTTCAATAGCATGGAGGGGTTGAGGGATAAGGTGGCTCTGGCAGTGAGGCAAGCTAGGCTGGTGGGCCAGGAGACCAGTCAATTGGCCCCGGTGGAGCCCGTGGTCGATATAGTAGAGCCCACCCTGAAGAAAGACCCTTTAGCGGTGCCCATAGCCGATAAAAAACGGCTCCTTGACCAGTACAACGATATAATATGGTCTACCCCTGGAATTCAGACCTCCACCATTGCCTACGGCGATGGACGCAAGAAGGCTCTATTTGCCAATTCCGAGGGCAGCTTCATAGAGCAGAGCAGGGTGGATGTAAGCCTCCGCCTGGGAGCCACCGCTAGGGACGGCGATAATGTGCAGCAGGCCTCCCAAAGCCTGGGAAGTAACGGGGACTTTGCCTTTGTGGAAAATCTGCACAGCCAGGTAGAGGAGATAGCCCAGCGAGCGGTGGAGCTGCTAGCGGCTCCCCAGATAGATGGAGGGGAGTACACCGTGGTCCTGGACCCCGTCCTGGCGGGAGTCTTCGTTCACGAGGCCTTCGGCCATCTTTCAGAATCGGACTTCGTATACGAAAACGATCGGATGAAGGAGATCATGGTGCTGGGCCGGAAATTTGGCGGCAAGCATCTGAACATAGTGGACGGTGCCGCCATCCCCGGCCTGCGGGGGAGTTACAAATACGACGACGAAGGGGTGCCGTCATCCAAGACTTACCTGATACGGGAGGGCATCCTGGTAGGAAGGCTCCATTCCCGAGAGACGGCGGCCAAGATGGGAGAGAAACCTACAGGCAATGCCAGGGCCATAGATTATCACTTTCAGCCCATCGTACGCATGACCAACACCTTCATCGAGCCTGGAGAGGTCGGCTTTGAGGACATGATCGCCGATATCAAGGAAGGCGTTTATGCCAAGAACTGGTACGGCGGGATGACCAGCATGGAGATGTTCACCTTCTCCGCCGGCGAGGCTTATATGATCCGCAACGGTAAAATAGCCGAGCTATTGCGCCCGGTAGTCCTTTCGGGTAACGTTTTCGAGACCCTGGAGAGGCTTGATGTCGTAGGCAATGACCTGGATATGAACCAGGGAGGGGGCTGCGGCAAAGGAGGACAATCCCCCCTTCCCGTGTCCAATGGAAGCCCCCACATCAGAATTCAGAGGTGTCTCGTGGGAGGCAAGTAGGTGGAGCAATTTCTGGAGGAGGCCCGTAAGGTTTGCCAGGAGGCAGAGGTCTTCTTTGTAACCCATAAATCTACCCCAGTCTCCTTCGAGGCTAACCGCCTCAAGAGTCTGGAGACCAACGAAACTCGGGGCATAGCCCTTCGCATCGTCAAGGACGGGCGTATAGGCTTCGCCGCCAGTAACAATCTAGAAGACGTGAAAGGGCTGGTGGATCGAGCAGTAGAGGTGGCCCCCTTCGGCGCCGAGGCAAAGTTTACCTTGCCCTCCTCCAATAGCTATCCCTCGGTGGAGGTTTACGACCCGGAAGTAGAAGCCGTAACTGTGGAGCAGATGGTGGAGTTAGGTCAATCCTTGGTAGATGGAGTGCGAAAACATACCCCTGAGATTCTTTGTGATGCCGGGGTAACCCAAAGCGTTACTGAGGTAAATATCATCAACTCCCGAGGAGGCCAGACCGGCTACAAAAAAAGTGTCTTCGGCTTAGGCCTGGAAGGCACTCTCATTAGAGGCACCGATATGCTTTTTGTGGGAGATGGCCAGAGCTCCTGTCGCCCCATAACGGAGCACCACTCCATTCTTAAGAAGGTGCATGACCAGTTGGATATGGCTAAGGAAACCGCTCATGCTCCTTCGGGGGAGGTGCCGGTGATCTTCACACCTCACGGCGTAGCCGCTGCCCTTCTGTCGCCCTTGAGCATGGCCTTCAACGGTAAAACCGTGCTCCAGGGAGCCTCACCCTTAGTAGGCAAGCTAGGACAGAAGCTCTGCGACGATAGATTTTCCCTCTGGGACGACGCCACCCTAAACTATAGACCGGGCAGCCGCCCCTGCGACGATGAAGGAGTGCCTACGCAGCGAATACCCTTGATAGAGAGGGGCGTGGTGGGCAGTTTCCTTTATGATCTACAGACGGCAGCCCAGGCCAAGGCGCAAAGCACTGGAAGCGCCTCCAGGGGAATGGGCAGCTTGCCTTCCCCTTCCACTAGCCTCCTCATAATAGATGAGGGCGATGTCTCATACGAAGACATGCTCTCCGATGTCAAGGAAGGGCTGGTGGTGGAGAGGCTCTTGGGGGTGGGCCAGAGCAATGTCTTGGGTGGCGATTTCAGCGGCAACGTCCTCTTGGGATATAAGGTGGAGCAGGGGAGAGTTGTGGGTCGAGTAAAAAACACCATGATATCGGGTAATGTCTATGAGGCCCTTAACAACCTGGTGGCTATAGGCAAGGAAGGGGAGTGGGTGGGGGGCTCTTTAAGGCTTCCCCCCTTGTATTGTCGCAACATCTCTGTCTCCAGAAAAGAATGAGGATACAGGAGAGGGCCCTATGCTTTTAGAGGAGTACCTAGACGAGCTGGGTAGCCTGGACATCCCTGTAAAGAGCTCAAAGCTGGTGAATCTATCTAATCTCCTGCCCGGGGAGCTGGAGCTTGTGAAAAAAGTATGGCCTGGCATAGATGAAGGGCGGTGCAGGGACATCGTCCACCGCTTAGTGGAGCTGGCGGAGGACAACGTGGAACTCAACTTTGACGAAATCTTTCGGTTTTGCCTGGATGATCCATCGTGGAAAGTTAGAGGGGAGGCCATCTCTGGACTCTGGGAATGTGAGGACCCCTCGCTGGTGAAGCCCTTGGTCCGATTATTAGAAGACGATGAGGCGGTGAAGGTCAGGGTGGCTGCTGCTAGTGCATTGGGAAAATTCATGATGCAGGCTGCATTAGGGAAGCTCTCTTCCAGTAGGAGCCTCCGTGCTCAAGAGACGCTATTGGCTGTAGTCCGCAATGAGGAGGAGCCCATAGAGGTCAGACGCCGTGCCCTGGAGTCCATCGCACCCTTGGGCATTCCCGAGGTACGAGAGTTGATCCAAAAGGCTTATGAAAGTAAAGACATGAAATTTAAAGCCAGCGCCCTTTATGCCATGGGCAAAAGTGCTGAATCCTCATGGCTTTCCAATCTAGTTAAGGAGCTGTCCAGCGATATACCTGAGTTGCGCTATGAAGTGGTGCGGGCCTGTGGCGAACTGGAGGATGAAGCTGCCATTCCCCACATAATCCCCATCCTTCAAGACCCAGATCTGGAGATCCGTCTCTCTGCCATCCATGCCCTGGGCTGCATCGGCGGCAGCGGGGCCCGACAAGGCCTGAACCAATGCCTGGAGAGCTCCGATGAGCAGATTCGAGATGCGGCCAGGGAGGCCCTGGAGCACCTGGAGTTCTGGCAAGACCCCTTGGGTCACGAGGTTCCTTTTTAGAGCAAGATGAGAGCTGATCATAGGAGAAGGCATGTTAAAATCGCCTTGACTTGCTTACTGACTGGCTTCTAGAATGGTTTAGATGGTATCCTTTTAAAGAACGTAATAGTTAATGGGGAAAAAGCGTAAGTCCGACATGAGAATAGAGCGCCCTGTCTCGGCAGGAGGGGTAGTATACCGAAAAGGGCCTGGGGGAATAGAGATTCTTCTGTGTGGCCACATTGATCCCCAGATGTGGGTGTTCCCCAAGGGCACGCCTGAGCCGGGCGAAAGCCTGGAGGAGACGGCGGTGCGGGAGGTGATCGAGGAGACCGGCCTAGAGGTGGTCATAGAAACCCGTATCGCCAGCATCCAATATTGGTTTGTCTGGGAGGCTGTGAAAAACTTTAAGACGGTTCATTTCTACCTGATGTCCCCGGTGGGGGGGTCTACAGATCGACATGACCCTGAATTCGATATGGTTCAATGGTTCCCTGCTGAGGAGGCCAGAGCTGCTTTAACCCATGATAACGAGGTGAAGATATTCCATAAGGCTTTAAGTATAATCGCTCAGATAGAGACGGCAGGAGCCCAGCGATGTTAAGGGGGCAAAAGGTCCTACTGCGGGAGAAACGCCTGGAAGATGCTTACGCCGATTATAGGTGGAGGACAGACGAGGAGTTGGCTCGTTTGGATGCCACTACACCCCTGAAATTCCCCTTTACCGAATTCCTGGCCTATTATGCCGAGGAGCTGGAATATCCTACCCCTCGCCGCCGTCGATTTGCTATAGAGAGTTTGGAGGATAATAAACAGATAGGGAACTGCATGTATTACGATATAAGCTTCAACGCTGGTGAGGCTGAATTGGGCATCATGATAGGGGATAAGGATTATTGGGGCAAGGGCTGCGGGGAGGATGCGGTAAATACCCTATTAGAGCATATCTTTAACACTGTAAAGCTTAAACGAGTATATCTGCATACCCTAGAGTCGAACGGGAGGGCCCAGGCGTGCTTCCTGCGGTGTGGATTTCAACCATATGCTCATTCGCGAAGAAATAAACGCAAGTTTATAGCTATGGAAATCCTTCGGGAGAATTGGGAAAGAAGGCGAAATCCTCAACCGGCCGGGCAGGTTGACGCTAAGGCCTAGTTTGTGGCGATTTGCGACGCAAAATTGCGAGCCGGAGGCATTA
>JAZGDP010000144.1:0-2218 GCA_036477885.1 Dehalococcoidia bacterium | reverse complement strand
GGCCGTAGCTGCCTCCGCTGGGGCCGTAGATGCAGCAGGGTATCCCCGCCTGCCACAGATGAGCATCGTCATCGCCGTAGCGAGCCCCCAGCTCAGAGGCGGGGAGGCCTATATTCTGAGGCTCCTTATTGGTAATCTTCCGGTAGTTGCCGACTACAGTTTGGACAATCTCCTCCTCTACTGGGACATCGGTGGGAGGGAAATCTATCAGCCAGGTGTTGAACTTCCGCTCCGGGGGATGATTAAGCTCATATTTAAAATCGGGGTCCTTTTTCGCTATTCCGTTAAGAGCCCCCTCCAGGTCCTTCCTCACCGTTTCCGTAGTCATGCCGGGCACGGTGGTAACGTGTATTAGAATGGTACAGAAATCGCTGTTGCGATAGGGGCTTCGTAAATCGTAATCTCTGCCCCTGCCCCCTATTATGGAGCCTATCTTGAGCCAGGGAAGGCCGGGCACCACCCAGGGTGTATAGGTGAGCTTCATCCCTCTAATTGCTCCAATAGCCTCCATCATCTTGTCGATGGCATCGACTCCCGCCAGGTCGTCACCTGCGGGATGGCGGCCAAAGACATGGAGGGAGAAGACCGACATACCCCCGTGTTTTGTAACGATGTTGTGGGCGCCGTAGGGCTCCGTTACCACCGCTGCATCGGTCTTGTATCCCTTTTCCAGGAGATGCTTCGTCCCCACACCGCCCTGACACTCCCCTAAAACGGTGGCTATGACTATATCCCCCGCCAGCTTCACTCCGGCCTTCCTGATGGCCTCGGCAGCGTGGATCATGGAGCAGACCCCCGACTTCATATTACGAACCCCGGCGCCATAGATCCTGTTCCCCTCCACCCAAGCATCGAAGGGGTTCCTGGGCCATCCCTCCGCCAAGGGTTCAATGTCCAGGTGGCCATTGAACATTATGCTTCGCCCGGAGCCGGAGCCCTTTAGGGTGGCCACCGTCTGAAACCAGCCCCTCTCCACCTCCTGCAACTCCACCACATAGCCTCTAGCAGAGAGGTGCTCGGCCCCGAATTGAGCCGCTGGAGTCTCCTCGCCGAAGAAGCTGGGGATTTTCACGAGGTCCTTGGTTAGAGCTAATAGTTCCCTCTGGTTGACCCTATCCAGCACCCTGGCTTGTAAGTCCTCAGCCGTCTTTGGTTCCTCCCAATCTTTACGGTCAACCTAAACCTTCATGCCGGAGGTCGGACTCGAACCGACAAGGGAGTTGCCTCCCAACGGTTTTTGAGACCGTCGCGTCTGCCTGTTTCGCCACTCCGGCGTAGGTGCCGAGGGCCAGAGTCGAACTGGCGACACATGGATTTTCTGTCCACTGCTCTACCACCTGAGCTACCTCGGCATCACCGTATTATCTTAGATTAGCCCCCTTTTAGTGTCAAGGTAACTCTTCAGAGATGAAACTCCTCTCTCAAGCCTAACATCCATAGCCAGATGTGCTATAATGCTTAACAGATTATCCAAAGATTCCCGACGATGGCTTTCCCAACATTTAACCACCAAATATCCTTGAAATCACTTCCATGAAGACCTTATATCTAACCTCCCTGCAAGAAAAGGGCGGCAAAACCGCCTTGGCCGCCGCTTTAGGAAAACGACTGCTCCAAAATGGAAAAAGGGTAGGGTATCTCAAGCCCTTCAGCATCCTTTCATCACCTCAGGAAGATGCAGACACCCACTTCATCAAAGATGCCCTGGATTTAAAGGAGCCTCTGGAGTCAATCGAGCCTCAAGCCGCCACTAAGGAGGCCTTGAGCTCCTTTGCATCATCGGATCTCTCGAATAAGCTGAGGAGCCGCTGTGAAGGGCTAAGCCAAGATAAGGACATCCTCATCCTGGAGGGGCTGAGCGACCCCGCCATCGATACCAGCCCTGGGTGGGTAGCCAGGCACGTCGCAGATGCCCTAGGCGCAAAGGTGGTCCTGATAGTGCGCTATCGCAGGTGTATGGAGGAAGGGGAAATCATCGCCGCCGCTAAGGAGCTCCAGCCTCATTTGCTAGGAGTGGTACTCAATGAGGTCCCCAGTCTCAGCGAAAGGGTGGCTAAGGCCTCCATGGTGCCTTCCCTAGAGAAAGAGAGCATCCCAGTATTGGCCGTCATCCCCGAAGACCGGCTGCTTCTAACTTTAAGCATCGGGGAGCTGGTGGAGCACCTGCAGGGGAGATGGGTGGTGGAGCCCAACAACGCCGATGAGCTGGTGGAGCACG
>JAZGDP010000143.1:0-4618 GCA_036477885.1 Dehalococcoidia bacterium | reverse complement strand
CTGCTGGCCCCGGGAGCTGAAGGTACTCATATCTATGTCGTTCACCAGCAGTTTGAGGTCGTCTCTATGGGGCCCCACCGTAGACATGCCTTGGGCTATATCTCTATTCCGTCTTGCGTCGAGGGCTCGACGGAATTCCTCCTTCACAGCTTCCAGGGTGTCCTTTGACTCATGACTCTCTGCAGCGTTGGTGTAATACTCCAAATCCAGCCTCTCCCTGTTCCCCGTGATATTATAGTGGACAACCTGAGCCAGTTCCCTGAGCTCCATCACCATTTTATGCCGCTGAAGCACTAGATAGGCTCCCGATTTTATCAGCTCTTCGTTCCAGAAGGCCAGTTCCTCTTTTTCTCCTCGACCCTCCTGGATTAGACGAAGGAGGTGATTTCGTTGGGAGACGACCCGGTTGTATCTGAGAAGGGATCGCAGATAGTGGTGGTCTATCTGAGAGTTGATCCCGTCCAGGTGGCGGCGACGCAGGGAGGGGGGGCCAGCTACCATCTCTATATCCTGGGAGCCGAACATCACTATGTTCAACTGGCCTATGAGGGTGGTAGGACGGCGGACTAATCCATTGATGCGAATCTGTTTCTGTATATATATAGGGATTTGCTGGGTGGGGGAGGGGCTTTGAGAGCGTTCTCTGGAATCGGGGGATCTCTCTGAGATGGCCCTTTCGCACTGCAGCGTTATCTCCACTTTAAGGGTATCTCTACCTCGTTGAACCTGAGCCCAGAGGCGGGCGAAGGGAATTATATCCTCGGCGGCGTTCCAATTCACCAGCTCTCTATCGGCGGTGGCTTTGGGGGACTTGGTGGTGGCCAGGAAGTACACTGCCTCCAGCAAATTGGTCTTCCCCTGGGCGTTTTCCCCGTGTAAAACTACGAGGCTGTTGGGTAGATCGAGCTCTAAGGTGGTGTAATTCCGGAAGTTTTTCAGGCTCAGATGGCTGATGAACAAACCCTTCTCCCAATGACGTTTGTGTAATAGTTCAGATTGCTCTTTCCGACTATGACTGTACCCTGAATGTCTCCAGGACGCAATATCTGTTGTTGGAGGCCCGTAGTGGACTGACATAAGCTCTTCCACAAAGGCAAATCTGTGAGCTTGGCCTATCTTTTAACGTATTTACCCCTACCCACCCACCCCCGGTGTCTCTAATTTTAATGACAGCGCCCTGGGGTGGGTTAGGGTGGGAAGAAACACATTGGCATTAGTGGTGCTCATGGATGGCTTTTTCCTAGAAGACATCCCTTTAAGGTTATCTTGCCTCTAAGTGTATTTATCCCATGTCTGCCTAAGGGGATGTTATGAAGGAAATCGTTGACTGGGTAGGCGGCATCTGAGTATGATGGAGTGTCTGGGGTAGGCCCCTTATAGAGGAGAGTTGAGCGATGGATAAGAGATACGGTATGATCCACGGTAGGTTTCAACCCTTCCATTGGGAGCACCTGGAATATCTTAGGCATGCCCTGGAACGGTGCGACGTCCTTATAATAGGAATCACCAACCCTGACCCATCC
Organism: Dehalococcoidia bacterium; assembly: GCA_036477885.1. Taxonomy (GTDB): domain Bacteria; phylum Chloroflexota; class Dehalococcoidia; order JAZGDP01; family JAZGDP01; genus JAZGDP01. Next base: position 3,095 of record JAZGDP010000143.1, on the reverse strand, counting down.
CTGATAGTGGAAGAGGTGGTTAGCCAACATCGGCACCTGGAGGAGAGCAACCCATACACCTTTTTCCAAAGGCTCTTGATGATCCAAAACACCCTGCTGGAGGAGGACATTCCCCCGGAGCGTATCATCATTGTGCCCTTTCCCATACACCATCCCGAGCGGTGGCACTATTACATCCCCAGGGAGGTGGTTCATTACCTTCGCGTATTCTCACCCTGGGAACAGGAGAAGGTGGAACGGCTGCGTTCCAGGGGTTATCAAGTGGAGATTTTGGATCCGGGGGAGGAGAAGAAGCTTAGCGGGGTGGATGTTCGTCGGGCCATAGCTCAGCGGGATGATTGGGAGGACCAGGTCCCGCCGGCCGTTGCCAGAATAATCAAGAACATAAGCATGGGACGGAGTTGATGGGGGGCGAAGGTCTCCTCATGCCCTTTGAAGTTATCGAGGTCTTACAATTATCCACCTCCTTTTGCTGCCACGAGCCCCCGGAATATGCCGAATTTACCCTATTTGCATTGACATCAACGTTATGATATGATGTCGCTGGCACTGAAGCGGCAGATCCCAGGAGAAAGTGTTTTAAGCTATTGCTCTATCGGGAACACGCCTCGGCCAAATAATTAGAGAAAGGAGGTTTCCGATGGAATATCAAGACAGAACACTTTCTTGTCAGGACTGCGGCACTGGATTTACTTTCAGCGCTGACGATCAGGCTTATTTCGCACAAAGGGGCTTCACAAACGAGCCCAAACGGTGTCCCTCATGTCGTGCCAACCGTCGCGATCAGAGGGACAGGTTTGGCGGCGGCTCTTACGGGTATGAACGCAAGATGTACGACGTGGTTTGTGCTCAATGCGGCAAGGATACCCAAGTACCCTTTGAGCCTAAAGGTATCAGACCTGTATACTGTAGCGACTGCTTCCGGAGCCAACGCAGCGGCTCCTAGAAGGTACTAACGGCGAGCCCGAGGGAGCCTTTACAGCTCCCTCGGGCTCATATAGCTACATTTGGTTGTTTAACGGCCAGGATATATTCCTGGTCGGAGGATGGGCCCTATCCCCGGGATTTTTAGAAGGCATGGATTTGCATTTAGTTCCAAGGCCGTGTCTCGAATAGACCCTTAAGCCAATCTTTTGAATGCGCTTACTCTCCCCTCAGCGAAACGAGAATGGCGGAACGCATCCAGAGGAAGGGACGGTTTGCCGTCTAGTATCAACTGGGAGATTAGCCGGCCGACGATGGGGCCCAGAGCAAATCCATGGCCGGTGAAACCGGATGCCATTATGAACCCCTTGGGGCTCTCTGTCTCTCCCAGTACAGGAATGGCGTCGGGCATGAGGTCTATGAGGCCAGCCCACCTGTGTTCTATCTCTATGCCGGCCAGGGAAGGCACATATTCGTAAAATTTGCGTCGCACGTACTCTAGCTGTTTGTAATTTATGGTGGGCTTTAGTCCTATGCTAAAGGCGAAGGGTCTTTTTTTAGTGGGGGAGCCAGGTAAGCTCCGAGCTAGGTCTCGCAGTAGATCGGCGGTGAGATGGACCCGAAGAAGCCTGCGTTGTTCAATAGCCTTAGGAGCCCAATATTTGAGGTTCCTTAGAGCGTCCAGCCTTATATCGTGGTCTACAGGCATGAGATGCCCTGGGGCCATATAAAAGCTACCGTAGCCGGTTTGGCGGAAGGCCAGGCGAGGCCCCCACACCGCTGTTCTGTTGCCCATAGGCTCCACGGGCTTAGTTCGGGCTACAGATACCCGTATCACTCTGGCTGGCCACTCCACACCTACCATCTTGGCCACCTGCCCTGCCCATACCCCGGCGGCGCACACCAAGATGGGGGTCTTTATCTCTCCCATGTCGGTAACTACATGGCTTATCCTGTCCCCACTCAGCTCTATGCCCTGGACGGGGCAGTGAGTATATATCTGAGCCCCATATTCTCGAGCGGCATTGGCAAAGGCGTTAACCGCCTTATGGGGATCGGCGTGGCCATCCTCGGGGCACCACATGCCAGCGATGAAAGGGCCCTTTTTCAGGAACGGCACTATCTCTTGTATCCGCTGAGGGGTGACCATGGTGGAGTTAAGCCCCAGGCCTTGAGCTACCTTCACCGACTCCTCGAACTGCTCCACATCCTTCTCGCTCTCCGCAACCAGGAGATTGCCCCCCCTAATGAAATCTACTTCGCTATTTAGCTCCTGGGATAGCTCAGCCCATAACTTTATGCTCTCCTGCATCAAGGGGATTTCACATGCATGCCGCCCCTGTTGGCGCACATAGCCCCACGTTCGGCCAGAGGCTTCGTAAGCAAGGGTGTCCTTCTCCAGCAATACTACCTTGGTGCCCCGCTTCGCCAGGTTGTAGGCTATGGCACATCCTGATATGCCTCCCCCTATCACTACCACTTCGGCTTCCTTTTCTATCATGGCATCTCCTCCCTGGTGCAAAGCCTCGGCGCAGTCTACTGGAGGTGCGGTGAAACAATAATACAATAGAACCAATTGCTAAGCAATCCGCTTCCCAGAGCTGCCCTCGCTGTTAGCAGCTTCACAATTCTGCCCGGATGTACCCTTGAGGGCAGGGAGAGAAAACGCTGGCCTATTTTGTTGGCTTTCCTACGTTGGATAACTATAATTGCCCCACCAATAGACCCCTTAGCATATTGCCAGGGAGTAAAAGGAGGTCGGGATGGCAGCAAGTAAGGTTGTCGATGTCGCTGGGCACATAATGGAACCGGCGGACCTGTGGGAGAAGAACCTGGAGGTCAAGTATAAAGATCGGGCTTTGCGCATACGTAAGGATGAGGACGGCCTGGAGTACCTGGAGATAGATGGACATAAGTCCGAAATTTTTAAGGGAGAGACCCTCGCCAGTTTTGGAGCCGCAGGGGCCAGTTATGAGGAGCTCCGGGAAAAGTGGTTCAAGCCTGGCGTCGTCGATTGGGAAGAGTGTCAGCCTCCTGGGGCCAAGGACCCTCACGCCCGTATCAAATGGATGGATGAGCAGGGAATAGATGTCTGTTTGCTCTATCCCACTATCGGCCTCACCTTGGATGCGGAATGCCGCGATTCTAAGCTGTTGGCGGCCTATTGTAGG
>JAZGDP010000142.1:0-2960 GCA_036477885.1 Dehalococcoidia bacterium | reverse complement strand
TCGTTGCAGGCCCTGGGCTTCCAGGGAGGCGGCATGATCTGGCCCTTTCATTGTCCTATCCAGGGTAAAGTGCTTTTCCACCACCACTGCCCCCAACGCTGCTGCCGCCGCTGGGATAGCTATTCCTCGTTCATGGCCCGAGTAACCTACCGGTACGCCAAAGCGTGTCCTCAGGGTATTCATCACCTGTAAATTAACGTCCTTGGACTCACAAGGATATGTGGAGACGCAATGCTGAAGTATAAGCTGATCATGGTAACGCATTATCGTAGCTACCGCCTCATCTACCTCGTCCATAGTGCTCATGCCAGTGGACATGAATATGGGTTTCCTCTTTTTGGCTATGTGCTCGATAAGGGGAAGGTTGGTTACATCGGCTGAGGTGATTTTAAAGGCTGGCACCTGCAAAGAATCGAGGAAATCAGCGCTTCGAGCATCCCAGGCGCTGGCATAAAATATGATGCCCTTCTCCCTGGCGTACTCTATCAGGTAGGCGAACTCATCCTCGGTGAGTTCCAGTCTCCGTCGGTGTTCGCCGTAAGTTGCGCCCAGGCCGTTGACGCTGAAGTAAGGGTTTTCCAAATAAGACTGGATGAAGATCTCCTCTATGGAACGCTTTTGGAATTTGACGGCATCGGCACCGGCTTCGACAGCTACGTCGATGAGCTTCCTAGCCAATGCTACATCGCCGTTGTGGTTGACCCCTGCCTCGGCCACGATAAAGCAGGACTGGCCTTCTCCCACCAGTCGGTTCCCTACCTGAATGGTCTGTTCCATCTTTACTCCTTTACCAGGCGGTCCATCCGCCATCTACAATGAGGTTAGCGCCCGTCATGTAAGAGGAGGCATCGGAGGACAGGAAAAGTATGGCACCTTGGTATTCATTGCGGTCTGCCATTCTCCCCAGGATAGCCCGAGAGGAATAACTCTTTACGAATTCTTCATCGTGGCCATCGTAGACACCTCCAGGTGTCAAGGCGTTTACTCGGATACCCTTACCCGCCCAGTAGGCTGCCAGATAGCGGGTTAGGCTCAAGATGGCGCCTTTGGTGGCCGAATAGGAGGGCGGTGTGTTGAGTTTCTTAGATGGGTCGTGGGGGTTTCGGCTTCGCGAATAAATTCGTTTATCTGGCCCTACAACACCGTAAGTGGAGGAGATATTTACTATGACCCCTCTGCCCTGCGCTAACATAGGCTTGGCTGCCTCCTGACAGCAAAGGAAGGTGCCGGTAAGGTTCACCGCCAGGGCCTTCTCCCATAGGGAAAGGGGATATTCTTCCACGGGAGCGAAGTATTCCTCCGCATCTGAGGTCCCCCCTTTCACCGTCAGGGCTGCATTATTGATTAGGATATCCAGCCGTCCAAAGCATTCCATCACCTGCTGAATCATCCTTTGCACCGACTCTTTTTCGGCCACATCCGCCTGGATGCCCAAGGCTCGAGGAAATCCTTTCTGGGTAAGCTGTTCCGCTACCGCCTTAGCGGCCTCTCCGTGCAAGTCGGCCAGGACCACATGGGCGCCGGCGCTTGCTAATGCTTCGGCATACTCTCGGCCCAATAAACCGGCGCCGCCGGTGATGAGGGCTACACGATCGGTCAGTTCGAAAAGAGAAGATGTTGGCGTACTCAATGGGCCTCCTTTGTAGAAAACGCCGGTAGAGGTAGAGTCACTACTCGGTTGGCCTCTGCGGCCTCTTTAGCTGCCAGGGCCAAAGCTAGGACATCCCTGCCTTCCTCCCCGGGGACCAGTGGAATCTCTTGTCCATCCATGCAGGCGAAGAAATGGGCCATCTCATCTAGGTACATGGAATTGCGCTCAAATCCTTGAGGGTTGGAGAACACCTCCCATTTGCCTAGAGATGCATCAAATAATCGCGCCTCATCTTTGTAATAGTCCCACAGGATAGTCCCTTCTTCCCCGATAAAGAGACAGTTACGCTCAGGGGGCCTCTGTATGTAGTCCAGGTGAACCTGAGCTATTACACCTCCGTAGTCCAGAGTGATGGCTGCTACGTCCTCCACCTCTATATCTAAGGTGCTGACCTTTCGGGCCACTGCCTGAACCCTGATGGGTAAGCCGAAGAGCCAATATATGTAGTCCAACTCATGAATGAAGGTTAGAATGACCCCACCCCCCAGGTCCAACCGTGCACTGTATCCCCTCCGATAATCCTCTCCTGCGTGCCAATCGGGAAGGAATTCTCCCGCACGGGCCTCCACCGAAACCATACGCCCAATGCGACCCTCCGCTAGCCATTGCTTTATTTGTCTGAGCCCTGGGTGGAAGCGATAGTTGCACCCCACCATTACCGATAGCCTCTCTGCCTTTGCCTCTGCCAGCAGTTCCTCTACACCCTCAAGGGAGTGGGAGAGGGGTTTTTCAATAAACAGATGACATCCGTGGCGTATCGCGGCCAAGGCCACTGGCATGTGCAGAGCAGTGGGGTTGGCTATAATGACCGCCTCGGGATATTGGCTTAGAGCCTCCTCTAGATCTGTGAAGGCTTGAAACTCTACACCTGAGTCCAGCCCTGAAGGAGGGAGCCCCCTTGCTCGGTAGGCTAGCAAAGTAGTTTCGGGGCGCAACCGTTTTATGTTGTTGGCATGGCGTACGCCTATAGAGCCCAGGCCAACCAGCAGTATCTTCATCCTCTTTGACTCAATATCAATTCCGCCATTTGAAAACTCAACAGAGAATCCATGTCGATGATGTTTTCCGGGTCGAGGATTAAGGGCAATATCTTTGTCCCAGTCATGGAGCTTTTTCCCATTATGGTTCGATGCCAGGCCACATCCACATACCCGTTCTGCCAATATGCCTGGGGAAGTCTCTGGCGAGGCATGTTGTAAGACTCTGGAATACTGCTATCTACCAGAGGTTTAAGATAGCCACCGTTCAGACGCCACATCTTGAAGGGGTTCTGGGAGGGTGGGCAAACCGAGCGCACCGAATCGGCCTC
>JAZGDP010000141.1:0-7042 GCA_036477885.1 Dehalococcoidia bacterium | reverse complement strand
TCAGCACCTCTGCATCCTCCAAGGTTAGACCCGTTATAACCCCACTCTCGGAAATGACGGCTTGGACGGTGGGCGCTGAGACAAGCTCACCATCGAGGAAAATGCCTAGAGGGCGTTCTATCAGTCGTGAGGTTACCCGCTCGAAGATCTTTGCCCCCTCGCTGGTTAGCTGGAAAGCCACCTCGGGCAAGCCTGTCGCAGGATCTATCACCACCTGGGAGTTAGGGGTCAAGAATTCACCGGTGAGGGGTTGGCCTACCCCATCCCCCTGTGCTGTGGAGGGAATCCACTGGATTTCCCCTGTTTCGTCTAAGATAGGGCTTCCGTCCTCCGCCACCTTGTGCTCCTTAAACTCCAAAACGGCGGTGCTCCCTATGAGGCGCTTCGCCTGCTCGATATCGGTGACCCCAGGGAGCTGCACCAGAAGCCTGTCCTCGCCCATCTGCTGCACGATAGGCTCAGAGACCCCAAACCTGTTAATGCGTGTCTCTATAATTTTGGCAACACCTGCCATCTGCTGGCCAGTAACGCTTTCGGGGTCCTGGGCCTCGTAAACCAGATGGGTGCCCCCTCTGAGGTCCAGGCCTAGGGGTTGTCCTTCCCTCTCAAAGCCCCCTATATTAATCCGGTCCGCCGATACAACCCAAAGGGTGAAGATCAGTATGAGGCCAATGAAGATCAGGCTTCTGCGGTTTCCTCTAGGCCAAAGCTTAAATAACCACATCTAAAACAGCGCTTCTTTCACAATTGAGCAAAGAGTTTTTACACCTTTTAAATCTAATTCTATGTTATAAGAATTCATGTTTTAAGGCAAATGACTATCCGTGTCTCCCTTTCGCCTCGCTACGCAGCATCTTATCCACAAATTTTATGGCGTCCGCTTTGCTGGAGACCACCCCTGCCGCTTGGGCTTCTCTCACTGCCTCTAGCAGCTTCCCGAGCAAGGGGCCAGGGCTGAGAGCAAATCTCTTCATTAAATCATGGCCATCCACCAGCTTGGGCGGGGCGATTACCTTCTCCTCCTCCAGCCTCACCGATAGAATATAGCAAATCCCCTCCATGTACTGCCGCCACTCATCGGAACCCAAAAGGGGTCCCCGAGCCGCCAGATAATCGGCCATATTGAGAAACAGGGTATCTATTCCCACCTCCGCGGCATCCCTGAAGTAGCGATATATGGCTCTACGGGTAGGCAACTCAGGGCCTCGGCTTATCAAGCCTGGTCGAAGATGGTAGTTCACCATCTTGCTTACAGCCCTAACCTCTTGGCCGCTGAACCGAAGGCGCTTCATAATGCCCTCCGTTATCTCAGCGCCCCTCTCGGCGTGGCCGAAAAACCTGATGCGACCGTTCTGGTCTATGGTCTTCATCTGAGGCTTGGCGATGTCGTGGAACAGCGCCCCCAGTTTCACCAAGACGATCCTGTTGTACCCGCCGTTCATCCGCTGGCGAAAATGCTCCTCCATCTCCACCGACCAAGGAATCAGCTCTGCTTTGCCATAAGGGCCATCACCGCTTTGTTTCAGCACCCCTTCCAAGGCCGCCACCGTCTCTATAGAATGCTCATAAACATCCCAGAAATGCTCCTTGGGCTGCTGCACACCCTTGGCCTCCCTCAGCTCAGGGATGAGGGAGAGGAGGAGATGATGTTGATCCAGGGTCCTTAGAATCTCGGCGGCTCCCGGAGAGGCCAGCAGACTGCAAAGCTCGTCCCGCACCCGCTCCGAGGCCGCTCGGCGGATTAGAGGGGCATCTCTACGAATGAGGGCCAGGGTGGCTTCTTCAATGGTGAAACTGAGGTCTCGAGCCAGACGAAAGGCCCTCAGCAGGCGAACCGGGTCTCGTTGAAACACGTCTGGGTGTGACCCCCTAATGATGCCATCCTTCAAGTCCTGAAGTCCCCTGAAGGGATCCAGGGCCTGCACCTCCTGCTCCTCTACATCCTCTAAGCGGATGGCTAAAGCGTTTATGGTAAAATCACGACGCCCGAGATCGGAAAGGATTTCACCCTCAAAAGAGGATAAATCGATATGCCACTCTTTGTCGGGAGCAGCATCCCGAGGAAATACAACTCGAGCTATATGATTAGTCTCATCCAGTGTAAAGTAGTGACCGCCCAGGGCATCGGCCAACTGCCGCCCCAAGGTGAGGGCATCGCCTTGGATGGCCAGGTCAACATCGCTGGTCATGCGGTTTAAGAGGCAGTCCCTCACACCCCCACCGACCAGATATGCCTCTGTAGAACGCTGGCTAAAGAAGGCTTTAAGCTCCGCTAAAAGGAAGCCAAGGGATTTTTCTGGGTTAAATCCCAACTTTCCATATCCACCCTCTATGGAAAGGCCTCCGACTGGTGTTTTGAAGGGTTTTTTCATTCTACGATTCAAACTTCACCAACAGGTCCCACATCGACTTTAGGCTGTCTCCGTCTCCTCCGGTTCCAACTCGTATAACTTATCCATGCTCTCCAAATGATCAGTATATAGGATACCGTTAATATGGTCCGTTTCATGCTCCAGAGCTTGGGCCAGAAGGTCCTGGGCTTTAATACGCACCTCATTGCCCTCCAAGTCCATGCCCTTTACTCGCACCGTGACCGAGCGTTTTAGCTCCCCCCTGTAGCCGGGGATACTTAGGCACCCTTCGTTAACCTCCCTCTCCCCCATCCTTTTTATGACCTGGGGATTTATCAGAACCCGCTCCTCTTCCTCTTCGGGGACCTTGATCACTATCACCCTCAAAGGCACCCCCACCTGAGGAGCGGCCAATCCCACGCCCGAGGTATCTCTCATGGTATCTATCATGTCCTCCACCAGTTTTCGAATAGAACCATCTATATTCCGAACCCTCTTTGCCTTCCCCCTGAGAATGGGGTCAGGAACCTTTCTAAGGGGTAACACTGCCATCTGGTTTAACCCTCGTCTAAAAATCTAACCTATTCCAGAACTCTCCAGACGCTATTATAGATAAATTAGGATAGAGCTGTAAACTTTAGAGGAGGCTTACAGGATCCACATCAACAAGCCACCCAGGAGGTATAGTCATCGACTCCAGCAATTCATTGGGGTTGGGGCCGCGGAGGATTAGCTGCCATCGGTATCGGCCCCGTACCCTCTGAGCAAATGAGGGGGTGGGGCCTATGATATCCGTGTTGGGCAACCCCCGAGAGCGCCGCTCCCGCTCAAGGAGCCGGTACATCCGTTGCGACTCAGTACGACAATAGGAGGCATTAGTATGCTGGAAGATGAGGCGAGCCAACCTGTTGAAGGGAGGATAACGATGTTCCCGGCGATAGTTTATCTCCTGTTGGTAAAAGCTAAGGTAATCGTAGTTGGAGGCGGCAACGATAGCGTAATGCTCAGGGCTATAGGTCTGAATGACAACCCTCCCTCCGAGAGCCCCACGCCCTGCACGCCCCGCCACCTGGCTTAGAATCTGAAAGGTCCTCTCCCCAGACCTGTAATCGGGCAGATGAAGGCCCACGTCGGCATTCACTACCCCCACCAGGGTTACCAAAGGCATATGAAGACCCTTGGCTATCATCTGAGTCCCTATTAGAACATCGGCTTCCTGGGATAAGAACTTATCCATGATCTCCTCGTGGGAGCGCCAATTTCGAGTAACGTCCCGGTCCCACCTGAGGGTACGAACCCCAGGAAAAGCCTTGGCCACCTCATCCTCTATTTTTTGGGTGCCAATGCCCAAATACTTGATCTTCTGGCTCCGGCAGTCGGGGCATCTTTGAGGGATGGGAGATTGGCGATTGCAGTGATGACAGACGAGCCTCTGTGCCGCCGAGTGATAGGTAAGGGATACGTCACAGCTCCTACAGCGCAACACGTAGCCGCACTCCCTGCATTGCACGAAGGTGGCGCTCCCCCGTCGATTCAAAAAGAGGATCACCTGCTGGCTCGCTTCCAGGGCCTCTCCCATCCTCTGTATAAGGAGCCTGCTGAATATGCTTCGGTTGCCCTCCTTCAACTCCTGGCGCAAGTCCACCACCTGTATCTCGGGAAGGTTTGCCTCTGTCTTAGGTGGCCTGGACGCCGATTTTATCTTCAGGTCGTCCTCGGTGCCCATGATCCGCTCAGGAAGATGGAGCAGTTTATATTCACCCCTCAAGGCCCTGTAGTAACTCACCACGCTGGGTGTGGCCCCTCCCAGAACGACCAGGCAGCCGGTCAGCCGGGCCAAAACCAGGGCCACCTCACGAGCATCGTAACGGGGCGAGGAATCGTGCTGTTTGTAAGTGCCCTCGTGCTCTTCGTCGACAACGATAAGGGCGAGGTCCGGCTGGGGAGCAAAAATGGCGCCGCGAGAGCCTATAACCACATCAAACTCGCCGTCCTTTATACGCCACCACTCATCGAACTGTTGCCCCAGAGAGAGCCCGCTGTGAAGCACGGCCACCCTTTGGGAGAAGCGAGACCCAAAACGATCGATGGTCTGAGGGGTAAGGGCTATCTCAGGGACAAGAACGATGCCCCTCTTCCCCATAGCAACTACCTTATCCAAGGCGCGAAGATACAGCTCTGTCTTCCCGCTCCCTGTAACACCATGGAGAAGAAGAACCGTGGGATCTGAGGGCGCTGGCTCCCCCTTAAGCTTTTGAAGGGCCTCGTCTATCTGTTCCCAAACCCTCTGCTGAGAGGGGGTGAGCCGAGGAGGATGGCTAGGTTTAAATCTCCGATGTCCTAGAGGGTCCCGTTGGGCACGAACATGCTCCAGGGAAACCAAACCTTTCTTGTGTAAAGCATCTACTGTATCCTTAGAGCAACCCACCTTAGCCTTCGCCTCAGCAAAGGAGATAGATTGGTCACCACCCGCCAAAAGCTCTAAGAGGGCTGCCTGCCTAAAAGCCCTCCTCGACCTGAGCTTAATTGCCTCCCGCTGAATCTCCCTGGGGGATACGGCCAATCGTAGGTAGAGTTCATATTTAGGGCCCACCTTAGGCCTTTGCCATTCCCAGCTTTTACTCAAGAGCCCCCTGCGGTGAAGACTATCCACGGCCTTTAATGCACCGGCTCCTAAGGACTTTTTAAGCTCCCCCACCTCCACTCCCTCCCCCTTTTCAACGTACTTCAACACCTCTTCTTGAGATGGGTTCAAGGCCGCCCCTTTCTCGGCTACTGCGGGTGATAGAGAAAGAAAGGTCAGCAGCCTCCTTCTGAACCCGGGAGGCATCATTAAAGCGGCGGAATCTAAAAAGGGGGCGAGATAATGAGTGCTTATCCAATGGGCTAACTCTATCTGGGTAGGGGTAAGTAAAGGACGAGGCTCTATTACGGCTTCAATCTCCTTAGTCTGCTCTACCGAAGGATAATCCACCAGTTGGAATACAATGCCCTGAAGGACCCTGAGGCCAAAAGGCACCCGCACCGCCTGGCCAATCTGGAGATCCATACCATTGGGGATACTATAGCTAAAGAGCCTCCTTTGCCCCACGGGGGAATCCACGGCAACCTCGGCGTAGTTCAATCCCTATCTCCCAACGGCAAAAGTCAGGGCTAAGAACAGAAATTGACAGCGGGGCTAGGGAAGGCCACCGACTTTCTATTTGCCTCGAATTCGCGCCTTCTCCTTTATTCTCGCTGCCTTACCTGATAGCCCTCGCAGGTAATAAAGCTTAGCACGGCGTACATCGCCTCGGCGAAGCACCTCCACCCTCTGGATACTGGGAGAGTAAAACATAAAGGTACGCTCCACGCCGATCCCTTTCGAGATGCGTCTCACAGTGAAATTAGCGCCGGCTCCCCCCAGTCGCACCCCGATGACAACCCCCTGAAAGACCTGGGGGCGCTCCCTCTCCCCCTCCATAACCTTGACGGTAACCTTAACAGTATCGCCGGGGTTAATTTGGGATATGTTAGGGTTGGACGTTAGCTCTACCAGGTGACTTAAATCCAATGCTGATGTTTTCCTTTCAACCCCTCAGCCAACGGAATAGGCCCCTCTTGGGGGAGGGGGGGGCGTGTGGAGCAGTAACTGGCTCCTGCTGGGGACGCGAGGGTGGGGAGGGGCGGCGTATTTCGCCCTCTTGCATCCTTTGGGCCACATAGTTAAGCAATCTCTCGGCACACTCAGAGCAGTAGCCATGGTTATCGATGAGGCGTTGGATTATCTCCTTGCGTTTTTCTACTGAGGATTCATCGGCCCGTCTATCGGTGACCAGAATTCGCTCCAGGTGCCTCGGCTCAGGAAGGGTCTTCTTCTCGATGGCTGTTCTAAGTAGGTCATTGGTCTTATAGTCATAAGGCTTTCCATCGGCGGCTAAGGAAGAGAATAGAGTATATATCTCCTGTCTAAACTTATCCTTGCCGCCTTCCCGAATCTGAACGGCCTCTTCCAGCTGGCGCATCGCTCTTTCGCTAGGATTGCTCTCCTCCCCTGTGGTGGGGTTCCTGACTTTTCCATTAGTACAATAGGCCGCTACATTAACCAAATAGCTGTCCAGCAGCTGTGCTGCCTCCGCCCGGGGTGCATCACTGAAGGCCTTTAATATCTCCTTCTTGGCCAGGTCACTATATTCCACTGCCGAGTAGTAGAAGAGGTCTCTTAGCCTCTCCTCCTCCACCTCTTCCTTAGTAAGGCCTGTTATCCTATCCCTAGGGGAAGGGGTGTCAGGGGGAGGCCCCGCCACCTGCTGAGCCAAGGGTATATGGTGCTCTAAGCCCTCCCCCAGTTGTTCTAGGGCCGCCATGGGGTCTATACACTTTATATCTAGCTGCCCTGCCATGTTGGCTAACTGGTTGACCACATACCTGGGCGATATCCCTTTCATCCCCTCTCGTGCCCCCTTAGACATCATATCCTCGGCGTCCTTACGGGTGAAATCCGACACTAGCTCGCCGTCATAAAGCTTCAATTTATTCAGCAGCGACATGCCCCTCATAGTAGGGGGCTCTAATCTAGAGAGGACGGCGAAGGTGCTGGACACCCGCAGAGTGAGGGGAGCGAAGTGTACTCCCTGTAAACTGCTATCACGGAGGAGCTTTTCGTATATGCGAACCTCATCCCTGACTCTAAGGTTATAGGGGATTCTCAC
>JAZGDP010000140.1:0-2333 GCA_036477885.1 Dehalococcoidia bacterium | reverse complement strand
GGGAGGCTAACCTGCTTCAAGCCCTAGGGCTTCTGAAGGAGAAGGTCTTTATAGAAAAGCTCTCCTCCCCCTATGAGACCGAGCCCGTGGGCTATAAAGAGCAGCCATGGTTCCTGAACTTGGCATGCAGCATCAGTACCTCCTTTAGCCCATTAGGACTGCTCTCCTTGGTCAAAAGCATAGAGACCTCTATGGGCCGAGTGCCTGCCTTCCCCAATGCTCCCCGTCTCATAGATGTGGATATCCTCCTTTATGGAGATGAGATGATGGAAAGCGCCAGCTTAATCATACCCCACCCCCGTCTAGCTCAACGCTCCTTTGTGCTGATACCCCTCTTGGAGATAGCCCCTGATGTAGCTTGCCCTCGAAGGGGAAAGACGATAAGGGAGCTGGTGGCTGCACTTATAGATCATACAGAGGTCAAGAAAGTAGAGTGGCATAAAGGTGAGCCTTTGAAGATTCTGCAATTGGGAGGGGGTTCTTAGTGGATTTTCAGGGACATATCCCTTTAGTCTCCCCTGATGCAAAAAGTCAGAGATAGTCTATTGTCGCAACTCTTTAGGCAGGAGATGGGGGATGGCGTTTTTAATGGGGTAATCCTCTCCACAGCCTTGACAGTGGAGGTTACCCGCGATGATCTCATCCTCTTTCTGCTCTTCGACAGTCAGTTCAAGGGGCTTTTTACAATTGGGACAGGCTAATATATCCATTAAGTCCTTTTTCATAGATCCATCATCCCGGAAAGGGTAAGCTGGGCCAATTTTAACCGCTGTGTCCTTGAGAGTCAACTAGGAGGACATGCCTTTTCTTGACAGTGCCTGCAAGCGAGACTAGAATCAGTTGGCAAAATTATGAGGTTTTCAGTTGTTGATTAAGGAAGTGATTAATCATGGAACGTAGGCGATTATGTAAGTTGTTAGGTATAGAGCATCCCATAATACAGAATGGAATGCCTTGGGTGGCCAACGCCGAGTTGGCCGCTGCCGTAAGCTCCGCCGGGGCCTTGGGGTTTATTAGCCCTAACGCGGGTATGGCGCCGGACGGGGACCTTGTAGAAAACTTACGGGAGCAGATAAAGAAGATTAAGCTCTTAACTCATAAGGTTTTTGGTATGAATCTGTCTCTGGATATGCCCCACATAGATGAGCTGATAAATGTAGTTATGGAGGAAGGGGTTCCTATAGTAACAATGGGCCAGGGCAATCTAGCTTTATACACCGGTGCCTTGAAAGACGCAGGAATTACGGTGATACATGCAGTGTCTTCGGCGAGACACGCCAAGGCGGCCGAGGCCTATGGAGCAGATGCTGTGATAGTACAGGGATATGAGGTGGGGGGAAGTATCGGGTCCGAAGAGTTGCCCACTGTGGTCTTGGTGCCTCAAGTAGCGGGTGCCGTGGATATACCTGTGCTGGCGGCGGGGGGAATAGCGGATGCCCGAGGATATGTGGCGGCACTGGCCCTGGGTGCCGAGGGTGTTCAAATAGGCACTCGCTTCATGGTAACCCACGAATGTATAGCCCACTCCAAGGTTAAGGAAGCCATAATAGACAGTGTCGATAATGGAACTGTGGTTGTGGGCAGGAGGTTTCCCCACACCAGGTTATTGAAGAACCAGTTGGCTGAAAAGCTTCTGGATATGGAGGCTTCAGGAGCCTCCGAGGAGAAGTTGCGGGCCTATTTAGAGGGTGGAAAGGCTCGAGAAGCCCTTTTGGAGGGGAAGGTGGGGCAAGGGGAGATTTACTGTGGGGCGGAGGTGGGGTTGATAAACGAGATTTTGAGCGCTGCCGAGGTGGTGGAGAGCCTAGTGGAGGGCGCATCCGCTATCATTGCAAAGTTAAAGTAGTTATGCCGCTGGCTCCTTTAATTAGTGCCGGCGATTGTTTTGGTGGCCCCCCTTTAGTCGATTATGTTGGCCAGTTGTTTTGCGTAGTTCAGCGCCCTCTTAGGGTCATACCCTCGGAAGATGGTGAGCTTCTCCGCCTCGATGGAGCCTTCGGCGTGGATGTTCAGCACCTTCTGCCAGCCTGCGTAGTCTGAGGCAGTGAGGTCCTTTACCAGGTTAATAGCCTTCAGTCGGTCTTCGGCTGATATGCCCTTCCTTCCCCCCAGATACCTATCTATGTGTTTCCTGAGCTCGGGGTTCTCCATATCCTCCTGCCCCGGGCCGGTAACTAGGAGGCCGCCGCTGATGTCTATTACATGGCTGATGGCGGAGAAGTAGTTGGAGGCGATCTGAAATTGGGCTATGTTGGTCAGGATGGGATCGGGGACGGCTATCCCTTGATCCCTGATTTGACAGTTGATGGCTGCCATGTGGATCATCCCCCGCA
>JAZGDP010000014.1:0-12888 GCA_036477885.1 Dehalococcoidia bacterium | reverse complement strand
AAGCACCTCAGGGTCCCTCATATCCGCTAAAACATCGAACTGTCCCGTTCTACTGTAGGTGGATATGCCCAGCCACCCCAATAGCCTCCCATCTTTTTCATACACCGATTCCTTTGCCCTACCTTTGCCCCATCCTCTTTCTCGGCTCTCCCTCCATTCTTGGAGGGTCAGTCCCTCAACCTGACGAACCGGCAAGGGTGCGGTGGCACAGTACAGTTGGAAGAGGGCGTGCTCATCACTCTTAGCTCGGCGACGCAAATTTCCCCCGTGGGAGGAACTCTTTGGCCCCCTCAAGCCTTTACCATTGAAGCGGTAAAGATACTCCCTGGTGTAGCAGCAAAACCCGGCCTCTTGCATCACGTCCAACACCGGGCTTTTCAAAGGGAGGCGAAGAAATAGCTTATCCACACCCTGCTGGCCTACGGCTATGCTCAGCCCATCTAACACCTCCACAATAAACTGACCATCATCCCCGGGAAGGAGGAGATAGTCCACCTCCCAGGCGCTGAAGCCCTTTCGACTACGAGCAGAGATGAGGCCCTTAATGTGTCTTCCCTGAATCCATATCCAGGTCCGTCTTCTCTTCTCTAAGGGTAGCCACTGCCCCAAGGGAAATAGGCGGATTAGGCTTGCTTCATGTCCTCGGCCTATTCTGCTGCAAGGCCTGGCTTCGTTGGATAGGGTGTTCAATTTTAAGAAGGGAAGTTTCACCAAATCTGTAGAGCGAATACTTCTTATCATGGCCATTCTCAGCTATTGTCTTCCTTTTTTGCCTCCAGCATTTATCATCGATGTGAAATAGACATGAAATCGGGGATCGTCAGTTAGCTCGGGGTGGAACGAGGATACCATCACGTTGCCCTGCTTGGCCGCTACAGGTGTGCCATCGGGGAGCTGGGCAATCACCTTCACCTCTGGTCCGGTCCTCTGGATAATGGGGGCTCGAATGAAGACGGTGTGGAAGGGTTCTTCCCCCAAATCCTTTACAGGCAGATCCATCTCAAAGCTGTCCACCTGTCTTCCGAAGGCGTTTCGCTTTACATCTATATCAATAAGATCCAAGGAGAACTGGTCAAAATCCAGGATATTTTGGGCGACTACAATCATGCCGGCGCAGGTGCCGAAGATGGGCAATCCCGCCTGGGCCTGCCCCTTTATCGGCTCCGCCAGATCGTAAATTTTCATCAATCGAGCTATGGTGGTGCTCTCACCCCCCGGGATTATGAGGCCGTCCACCTCCTCCAACTCTCGGGGTAGACGCACTTCTTTCGCCTCCACTCCTACTCTTCGTAAGGCTTGGAGGTGCTCCAGAAAGTCCCCCTGGAGAGCTAAAACACCAACAGTAGGCACCTTCTTTAAGATAGACCCCCTATCCTACCACCCCCGTGTGGCTAACAGCTCCTCGGTAGGCATGGAGCGTACATCCAGGCCAGCCATGGGGGCTCCCAGTCCTTTGGAGACCTCTGCTATGATCTCCGGGTTCTGATAATGGGTGGTGGCCTGTACTATGGCCTTGGCTCGGATGGGAGGATCGTCGGACTTGAAGATGCCAGAGCCCACAAAGACGCCGTCTGCACCTAGCTGCATCATGAGAGCGGCATCGGCTGGGGTAGCCACCCCCCCGGCGGCGAAATTGACCACCGGCAGCTTCCCTGTTTTGTGGATCTCCATGGCTAAATCGAAGGGGCAACTGAGCTTCTTGGCCTCGGCCATGAGCTCATCTTCCGAGAGGCTCTGCAGGCGGCGAAGGCCATCCATGACCGCCCTCATATGTCTCACCGCTTCCACTATATTGCCTGTACCAGCCTCGCCCTTGGTTCTGATCATAGCCGCGCCCTCACCGATGCGACGCAGTGCCTCCCCCAGATCGCGGCATCCACACACGAAGGGGGCTTTGAAATCATACTTCCATACATGATGGTTCTCGTCGGCGGGCGTGAGCACCTCCGACTCGTCGATATAATCCACCCCTAGAGCTTCCAGCACCTGAGCTTCTACGAAGTGTCCGATACGGCATTTGGCCATTACCGGTATGCTGACCATCTCCATAATGGCCTTTATTACAGTGGGGTCTGCCATTCTAGCTACTCCACCAGCGGCCCTGATGTCGGCGGGGACCCGCTCCAGCGCCATCACGGCACATGCCCCGGCGTCCTCGGCTATCTTTGCCTGCTCCGGGGTGACCACATCCATAATCACTCCACCTTTAAACATCTGGGCCAGCCCCGCTTTAACAGTCCACGTGCCTTTATCCATAACCTACCTCCTAGTCGCTACGGACACAATGAAAAAATAGGAACATATCCTGACAGTATTCTACAATGTAAGACGGAACTTGGCAAGCTTGTAATGCATCCAGGTAGTCTTTGCGGTGAGGCAGCCCTATACCCTGGCAATGCCTACTAGTTGCGAGAGGTCCTGTATGTTTTCCCTCTCCATATAGCTTATGATGCCGTCAAGGATATCCAGGGCTGCCCCGGGGTTGCGAAAATTGGCTGTACCTATCTCAACGGCGTGAGCGCCAGCCATGATAAACTCTAGTGCGTCATCGGCGGTGGTGATGCCGCCTATGCCTACAATGGGCACCGATGTAGCTTGAGCCACCTGGTATACCAGAGCCAATGCTAGGGGCTTTATGGCAGGGCCGGACAACCCTCCAATGGTAGTGCCTAAGGCAGGCCGCCGCTTATTAATATCGATAGCCATACCCACAAAGGTGTTTACCAGGGATAAGGCATCGGCTCCTGCTTCAACCACTGCTTGGGCTATCTCTGCGATGTCAGTAACATTGGGAGCCAGCTTGACCAAGAGGGGTAAAGTGGTGGCCTTCCTTGCCGCCGAGGTTACCTCCGCCGCCATCCGAGGATGGGTGCCGAACTCTATGCCCCCAGATTTTATGTTAGGGCAGCTTATGTTCACCTCTATGGCGCTTATGCCGGGCACCCCCTCCAGGGCGTTGGCTATTCCGACATACTCCTCCACCGTCTCCCCGGATATGTTGACGATTACGGGAACCTGCCAAGAAGCCCAGATGGGGGCTTTCTCCTTGATAAGAGCGTCGATTCCGACGTTCTGAAGGCCTATGGAATTCAACATCCCCGAGGCCGTCTCCAGTATGCGAGGATAGGGATTGCCTTTTCTGGGGTGAGGAGTTATCCCCTTACAGACTATGGCTCCCAATCGCTGAATATCTACATTATCGGCTAGCTCCATTCCATAGCCGAAGGTGCCCGATGCTACGATGACCGGGCTGCTGAGGAGGAGGCCCCTTTCATTGTTGGGGGCCAATTGAACCGAGAGGCCCCTGGAAAGATCACCAGTCATAGCCCTTTGCTTTAAGGCTCAAAGGACCTATCTGTAAAGTCCTCAGAGGGCAACTGCTCTTCCTCTCCGTCCCCATCAGTTACAGGGAGAAGCTCTTCAGTTAGCTCGAATTCCAGGAGCTTAGGGGTTACGGGTTTATCCAACTCGGGGAAATCGAATCTGGCAGGGAGAAGTCGTCCTATGATGACGTTCTCTTTAAGCCCCAACAGCCTATCGGTGCTACCCCTTAGGGCGGCTTCGGTGAGCACCTTGGTAGTCTCCTGGAAAGAGGCCGCCGCCAGGAAACTCTCGGTGTTCAGAGAGGCTTTGGTAACTCCTAGAAGCACTGCCTGGGCTGTGGCGGGCGCACCTCCCTCGGCCAAGACCTTGGCATTGATCTCCTCATAAGCGAACCTATCCACCAGCTCTCCAGGCAGTAGATCGGTATCCCCAGGGGAGTCCACTCTAACCTTTCTAAGCATCTGTCGGACAATGATCTCTATATGCTTATCGTTGATAGTAACACCTTGAGAGCGATACACTCTTTGGACCTCTTCAACCAGATATTGTTGTACCGCCTCTCGCCCCTTTATGCGTAGAATGTCCTGGGGATTCTTGGGCCCTTCGGTAAGCTCCTGGCCAGCTTTCACCTGAGTGCCGTTCTCTACCAGAATGTGGGCCGTGGCCAGGATAGAATATTCCCGCTCCTCTTTCTCTTCATAATAGATGGATACCTGATCACCCTCTAAAGCTACCTTGCCTGCTATTCTGGCGGTAAGAGGTGGCTTTGAGGTGGTGAGCTCTTTCTTCTTCTTTCTCCCTGCCTTTTTCGCGGCAGGACGAGCCAATAATGCGCCCGTGTCCACCCAGTCCTCATCCTTTACCAACAGCTCATATCCTGAGGGTAGGCGATATTCGTCCTTATATGTTTCTGAGCTGACCACTTTAATCTTTCGGCCCTCTTCTTCCTCAGGTATCTGCACTATCCCATCGATCTCAGAAAGGATCGCCTGGCCCTTGGGGGCTCTTGCTTCAAACAACTCCTCGACTCTAGGCAAACCGCTGGTTATATCCAGGCCCACCACGCCCCCGGTATGGAAAGTGCGCATAGTTAATTGGGTGCCTGGCTCCCCGATGCTCTGGGCGGCTATGACCCCCACCGCTTCTCCTTGCTTCACTAGCTGTCCTCTGGCCAAGCTTCTGCCATAGCACAGCTCACAAACACCTCGATGTGCTTCACATGGTAAGGGAGAGCGAACGTAGACGGCATTTATACCTGCCTCTTGAATCTCCTCCGCCTTAGCTCTAGTTATCTCCTGGTCCCGCTCGAGGAGAGTCTTCCCCGTCTCCGGATGCACTATAGGGTTGGTGGTATAACGCCCAACGATGCGCTCGACTAAGTATCCTTTCATGGCTTGCTCAGGAGAATGAGATATCCATATACCGCTGGTGGTGCCGCAATCGTGCTGGGTGACAACAACCTCCTGAGATATGTCTATCAAGCGGCGAGTCAGGTAGCCGCTGTCGGCGGTTCTGAGGGCAGTATCGGCCAGACCTTTTCGGGCCCCGTGAGTTGAAATGAAGTATTCCATCACCGTTAGACCTTCTCGGAAACTGGACTTAATAGGCAGCTCTATAATCCTTCCTCTAGGATCGGTCATCAGGCCCCTCATGCCCGCCATCTGGCTTATCTGGGAGATGTTTCCCTTGGCTCCTGAACTAGCCATGAGGTATATAGATCCATAAAGGGGGAGCGTCTCGGCTATAAGCTCGGTCATCCTATCACTGGTATCCCTCCATATCTGTACGGCGGTGTTATAGCGCTCCTCTTCAGTGATAAGCCCTTGTTGAAA
This sequence comes from Dehalococcoidia bacterium, assembly GCA_036477885.1. Taxonomy (GTDB): domain Bacteria; phylum Chloroflexota; class Dehalococcoidia; order JAZGDP01; family JAZGDP01; genus JAZGDP01. Next base: position 7,732 of record JAZGDP010000014.1, on the reverse strand, counting down.
CTGGCCATCCAACTTATCTATTTTCTCTTCAGCCTCTGTCAAAAGCTGAGTCTTCTTGACGGGCACCTGAAGGTCATTAAGGGAGATGGTAATGCCAGATTTGGTGGCGTAGGTAAATCCCAGTCGCTTTATGTTATCCAGAACCTCTGCTGTAGCCAAAGGCCCCACCAGGTCATAGCATTCGGCAACTATCTCCTTAAGGGCTTTTTTATCGATCACCTCGTTGCGGAAGGGCAACGCCCCACCAAGCACCTCGTTAAAGATAATCCTACCAACGGTGGTCTTGATGCGTCCGTTCTCCGTACCATCTTTAACCTCTATCTCGGCCTGTAGGTCAATGACGTCCAATTCATGGGCCAGTCTCGCCTCGTCAAAGCTGCCAAAACGCTTTCCTGTTCCCTTAGCCTCGGCCTTGGTGAGGGTCATGTAATAGCAGCCCATGACTATATCCAGGGTGGGGGCCACGGTAGGCTCTCCCGAGCTGGGAGAGAGCATGTTGTAAGAGCTGAGCATCAGCTTCTTGCTCTCTATAACCGCAGCTCTGGACAAGGGAACGTGGACTGCCATCTGATCTCCGTCGAAGTCGGCGTTGAAGGCAGTACACACCAGGGGATGAATCTGAATGGCGCTGCCTTCGATGAGCACAGGCTTAAAGGCCTGAATACCTAGGCGGTGTAGGGTAGGGGCCCTATTGAGCAACACAGGCCTGTCTTTGATGACTTCCTCCAACACATCCCAAACTTCGGGCTTGACCCTTTCCACCATGCGCTTGGCGCTCTTAATATTGTGAGACAGGCCATGTAAAACCAGACGATGCATAACAAAAGGTTTGAAAAGTTCTAAAGCCATTTTTTTGGGCAACCCACATTGATCTAACTTAAGCTCTGGCCCTACCACAATGACCGATCGTCCGCTGTAATCCACTCGCTTACCTAACAGGTTTTGACGGAAACGGCCCTGCTTACCCCGAAGCATATCTGAAAGGGATTTAAGCTTGTGATTGTGGCTGCCGGTGATAGCTCGTCCTCTCCTGCCGTTATCTATCAGGGCGTCCACCGCTTCCTGAAGCATACGTTTTTCATTACGAACGATAATCTCTGGGGCCCCTAAGTCCAGTAGCCTCTTAAGTCGATTGTTACGATTTATAACCCGCCGATAGAGATCGTTGAGGTCACTGGTGGCAAAACGCCCCCCATCCAACTGAACCATGGGCCTTAGATCCGGCGGCAAGACAGGAAGGATGGTGAGGATCATCCACTGGGGCCTGTTACCACTTCTGCGCAGGGCCTCCACCACTCTCAGCCGTTTGATGGCTTTCTTGCGTTTTTGCTCCGATGCGGAATGAATCTCTTCCTGAAGGTTATCTCGCATCTGTTCCAGATCTACTTGATTTAAGATATCCAGGATCGCCTCCGCCCCCATACCTGCTTCGCAAAGGCTTCCGTACTTATCCTTTAGCTCCTTATACCTGCTTTCCGTTATCATAACCAGGGGCTCTAGATTCTCCAGCTCGTCCATTCTCTCCTTCACATCACCCTTCATAGTATCTTTATCTTCAACAAACTTGCTGCGGAGTCGATTTATCTCCCCCTGGGCGGCATCTCCCTTGGCATCCACTTGAGCCCTAACGTCGCTCTCAAAGGCGGCGATACGCTGGTGATAATCGGACTCAAGCTCCTTTACCTTTTCGGTGACCATATCTTTTAGGGCACCAATATGAGAAGCGTCTATCGGGGTTCCTTTGGCAACTATGGCCATATTATTAAATTCGATATCCTTGGGGGCTTTCTTCCCCTCCCCCTTAAGGAGTTTAGCTTCTATAGATGAAGCATCCTGGGAAAGTTTATCTACCTCTGCATGGAGCTCTTCCTCGATCCTCTTTTCCCCCTTCTCTATCTCCGCCCTCAGCTCGGCCTCTATCTGTCCTACAGTCTCCTCCACCTCTTTCTCTCGCTCGAGGTTCTCCCGCTCCGCCTCTTCCCTCAACTCTTTAATGGCCTTATCTCTAATCGCCTCATCTACATGAGTAATAATGTACTGAGCGAAATAGAGCACCCGTTCCAGGATGCGAGGGGAGATATCCAAAAGCAGTCCCAGACGACTGGGGGTTCCCTTAACATACCATATATGACTTACGGGGGCGGCCAGCGCTATGTGGCCCATTCGCTCTCGGCGCACCTTAGATCGGGCTACCTCCACACCACATCTATCACACACTATGCCCTTATAACGCATCCTCTTATATTTACCACAAAAGCATTCGAAATCTTTAGTAGGGCCGAAGATACGCTCACAGAAGAGGCCGTCCTTTTCAGGCTTCAGTGTTCGATAGTTTATGGTCTCCGGTTTAGTTACCTCACCATAAGACCAGCTTTTAATCTGCTCTGGAGAGGCCAAGGAAATCCGAATGGCGTTAAAGTCATTGGTCTCCGTCATTATTCCTCCTGCTGACAGAATCTACAAATCCTATTCAGCTTCTGGGACAGATATTTCTACATCGATTTCTTGGGCGGGTGCCTCCGACTCTGCCTCTGGGGTAGGGGACTCCGCCTCTTCCAGAAGGACCACCTTTTCCTCCTCCTGGAGCAGCTCCACCGCTAGCCCTAAGCTCTGTAACTCCTTCTGAAGCACTCGGAAAGACTCGGGGACGCCGGGCTCGAAGACATCCTCCCCTTTTATGATAGCCTCGTAAGTCTTCATCCGTCCCGCCACATCATCGGACTTAACCGTTAGCACCTCTTGGAGGTTATAGGCTGCACTGTAGGCTTCCAGGGCCCAGACCTCCATCTCACCAAAGCGTTGGCCGCCAAACTGAGCCTTGCCCCCCAAGGGTTGCTGAGTTATTAGAGAATAAGGCCCCGTGGAGCGGGCGTGAATCTTGTCTTCCACCAAGTGGATGAGCTTCATCATGTAAATATAGCCCACTGTTACCGGCTGGCCGAAAGGCTCACCGGTGCGTCCGTCCCGGAGGATGGTCTTGCCGAAGAAAGGAGGGGCAGACTTACCTTCTCGATCCAGGGCTTGGGCCCTGGCTTCCAATTCCTCTAAGGTGAGTTGGGAGGGGTCTTCCCCCAGCTCCTTGAGCCAAAGGCGAAGGCAAACTTCCCTTGCTAGACCTGGATATTCATCGCTTAAAAGCTTCTCTCCGTTAAAGCCCTGTTGAGACAGCCACTCCTTGAATTTCTCCACCTCCAAGGTGGGGGAATCCTTATCGGAGTTAGCTTTAATAGCTTGTGCCTTCTGGGCTATCCACAATCTGGATAGGGCGTCTTCAATGGCATTCTGACGAGCGCCATCAAAGACGGGAGAAAGCACCTTAAATCCCAGGGCTTTCGCTACCAAGCCCAGGTGGGTCTCCAGTATCTGACCTAAATTCATTCGAGAAGGAACCCCTATAGGGTTGAGGATGAGGTCCACGGGGGTGCCATCGGGTAGGTAGGGCATATCCTCCGCCGGCAGAATACGCGCAACTACTCCTTTATTACCATGCCGGCCTGCCATTTTATCCCCTTCGGCTATCTTGCGAATTTGAGCTATCCACACTCTAACCATCTGATTAACCCCAGGGGCTAGCTCGTCGTGGTTATCTCGGGAAAACAGCTTTACATCTATGACCTTACCCCGTTCACCATGAGGCACCCTTAGGCAGGTATCCTTCACCTCTCGAGCCTTTTCACCAAATATGGCCCGCAAGAGCTTCTCCTCGGCTGTGAGTTCGGACTCTCCCTTGGGGGTGATCTTGCCCACCAGGATATCCCCTGGCCCTACCTCGGCACCCTTGCGAATGATGCCGTATTCATCCAAATCCCGCAGGCTCTCCTCTCCCACGTTGGGGATATCTCGGGTGATCTCCTCGTCCCCCAGCTTAGTATTCCGCGCCTCCACCTCGTGCTTCTCGATATGCAGGGAGGTGAATTTGTCCTCTTTAACTATGTTCTCACTGATGATGATGGCGTCTTCATAGTTATAGCCCTCCCAGCTCATGAATGCACACAGGATATTTTGGCCCAAGGCCAGTTCACCCTCATCGGTGGAGGAGCTATCTACTATAGGCTGTCCTTTCCTCACCCTATCCCCTTTGAATACTATTGGCCGCTGATTGATACAGGTGCCTTGATTGCTACGTAAAAACTTCATAATGGGATATTTTTGCTCTTTCCCATCGTCGCCCCTTATCACTACCTCCTGGCTTGTAACCGATATCACCTGGCCATCAACCTCGGATACTAAGGCCTGTCCGCTATCTACGGCCACCTTTAGCTCCATGCCAGTGCCGATGAGAGGCGTCTCCGGGCGAAGGAGAGGCACCGCCTGGCGTTGCATGTTGGAACCCATGAGGGCTCTATTGGCGTCGTCGTGTTCCAAGAAGGGGATCAAGGCAGTGGACACGCTAACTATCTGTTTAGGGGATACATCCATATAGTCTACTCGCTCAGGGCCTTCCATAAGGAAACGCTCCCCCAATCGCACCTCTACCCTATCCTCCACCAACTGGTTGTTTTCGTCCAAAAGGGAGTTAGCCTGAGCTATGACATACTCCTCCTCTTTATCCGCCGAAAGGTAGACTATCTCGTTGGATACGAAGGGCTTTACTGCTATGGTGCGAGGTGGAAGTTTGGACAAGGCCTTTGCCAACCTATTATTGATTACCCTTCCACGGCGCCCGATAACCTTGTCATTATCATCCTTAACTTGGTCCCTAAGGGTTTTACCTAAAAGCTCCTCGTCATTGTTATCTACCTCCTTAACCACCTTCCTGTAAGGTGTCTCAATGAAACCGTACTCATTAACCACAGAATAGGTGGCCAGGGAGCCCAGGAGGCCGATGTTGGGCCCTTCAGGCGTCTCGATAGGACAGATCCGACCGTAGTGGGAGTGATGCACATCCCTTACATCGAAACCGGCCCGCTCCCGCGATAATCCTCCGGGACCCAGAGCCGATAGGCGGCGCTTATGGGTCAATTCGGCCAGGGGGTTAGTCTGGTCCATGAACTGAGACAGTTGAGAGCCCCCGAAAAACTCCTTTATAGCGGCCACCACAGGACGAATATTTATCAGAGCACTGGGAGTAGCGCTGTCAGGGTCTATCAGGGTCATACGCTCCCGAACCACTCGCTCCATACGCAGGAGGCCGACTCTAAATTGGTTCTGAATCAGCTCTCCCACCGCTCTTATCCTTCGATTGCCCAAGTGGTCTATATCATCAACCTTATCTTCACCGTTATTCACCTTTATGATGTTCTGCACAATGGCCACCAAATCCCCTGGGGTAAGGACTCTTGAGGCCTCAGATACATCAATGCCTAGTCGCTTACTGAGCTTATATCGTCCCACCTTGCCTAGGTCATAGCGGCGATAATTGAAGAATAAGGCCTTAAGGAGAGCGCGAGCGTTCTCCTCGGTGGGAGGCTCCCCAGGCCGCAGACGCCGATAGAGGTCTATAAGGGCATCCACTTGATTCTTTATCGTAGGGTCCCGATCCATAGTAGTCCTGATATAGGGATGCTCGGGGTTTTTATCCACATCCTTAAAGAGATTCAGTATATCCTCGTCGCTGTCGTAGCCAACAGCCCGCAGAAGAGTGGTTACGGGGATCTTTCGCTTCCTATCTATCTTTGCCGATATTACATCCTTGCTGCTGGTCTCAAACTCCAACCAAGCCCCCCTGTTGGGTATTAACTTGGCATAACATAGGCTCCGCCCGCTGGCAACATCCTCCTCCACAGTGAAATAAACCCCGGGGGAACGCACCAGTTGGCTCACCACCACTCTTTCGGCACCGTTAATAACAAAGCTACCCTTGGATGTCATTAAGGGTATATCCCCCATGAACAGGTCCTGCTCCTTTATTTCGCCAGTGGATTTGATGAGCAACTGAACCTTCACGTATAGAGGTGCAGAATGGGTCACGTCCCTTTCCCGGGCCTCCACTTCATTATGCTTAGGCTCGCGAAATTCGTAGTCCCGGAAGTGAAGCTCGAACCGGCCCCCGGCGAAATCCTGGATAGGGGAGACCTCGTCGAAAAGCTCTCTTACTCCCTCCTTCTGAAACCGTTGGAAGGAATTCAGCTGCACCTGTATAAGGTTGGGGATTTCTAAGACATCTGGGATTCTAGCGTAAGACTTTCGAACATCACTAAAAGGCTTTAGAGGCACAGTAAGACTAGACGTCATTTAATAGACTCCTCAAGAAGAAAAATGAACTTTGGGACAAAGCTACACTAATGGACATTAAGGCTTATAGAGGAAAAGGTGGAGCGCCATGAAGTTATTTCCATTGGATAACCAAAACATAATGTTATCATACATATACCGCTTTGTCAATACCTAGGGAGAGCAAAAATGATTCCCTACTTCAGCATAGGGTTCCTTGACTTTGTTTTCCCTGTTTGATAGACTGCATCAGCAAGGGCGGTTAGCTCAGCTGGTTAGAGCGCAGCGTTGACATCGCTGAGGCCACTGGTTCAAGTCCAGTATCGCCCACCATGAAGGGCGTTGCGACTTTCAACTATTGGCAGAGGTTTTATAATAGAGACGAACATAAAAATGGAACTGTGGTCCATTTCAGAGGAATCCGGGTCAGATTTAATAAAAAACAAGAAGTGGCCTTATTAATTTAAGGCAAAGCCTCTCGCACATATAGCTCGGGAGGTTTTTACTTTGTCGAAAGTTGAATCAGGTGTCTGAAGGAGGGTCATCTAAAAAACAGATGGGTAACACGCCCAATTTAGTGGAGCTACGGGAGAGCATCCGCCATTCCGCCTCCCACGTCATGGCGGATGCTGTGAAATCTATCTTTCCCCAGGCGAAATTGGCCATCGGTCCCCCTACAGAGGATGGGTTCTATTACGATTTCGATCTGCCACGCCCCTTGACCCAAGAAGACCTCATCCTAATCGAGGAGAGGATGAGGGAGACCATCGCCTCGGATCTACCCTTCCTTCGGGATGAGATAAACCGGTCAGCAGCTCGTAAGATGTTCGCCGACCAGCCCTTCAAACTGGAGATCATCGAAGAGATCCCCGACGAAATACTCAGCATCTATAGTCACGGTGAATTTGTGGACCTCTGCCAGGGGCCTCACGTAGCCTCGACCAAGAAGATTAAGGCCTTTAAGCTCCTCAGCGTTGCAGGAGCCTACTGGCGGGGCGATGAAAAGAGGCCCATGCTCCAGCGCATATACGGTACCGCCTTTGAAACCCCGGGGGACATGGAGGAGCACCTCAAGAGGTTGGAGGAGGCACTACGAAGGGATCATCGAAAGCTGGGCAAGGAGCTGGATCTCTTCAGCGTCCACGATGAAAGCGGCTCGGGTCTTATATGCTGGCATCCCAAGGGAGCCCGCGTGCGGGATATCATCGAGGGCTTTTGGAAGAAGGAGCACTATAAGGCTGGGTACGAATTGGTGTATTCGCCCCATATAGGTAAGGCCAGCCTGTGGCAGGCGAGCGGTCATTTGGACTTCTACCAAGACAGCATGTATTCTCCTATAGACGTAGAAGGGCAACAGTATTACCTTAGGCCCATGAACTGCCCCTTTCACATCCTCATGTACAAGAACGCTCTAAAGAGCTACAGGGAGCTGCCCCTTCGATTAGCCGAACTGGGCACCGTCTATAGGTATGAAAGGAGCGGGGTGCTGCATGGCCTCCTGCGGGTGAGGGGCTTCACTCAAGATGACGCCCACATCTTCTGTCGTCCCGATCAGGTGGAGGACGAGGTATCGGGTGTC
>JAZGDP010000139.1:0-4659 GCA_036477885.1 Dehalococcoidia bacterium | reverse complement strand
GGAGTTACGGAAGAACAGGAAGGCCTCCAAGGCATCGTGTAGGGAGAGGCCGTGACGGGCAGCCTCGATGCCGTACTCCTCTCCCACCGAGCGTGCCTCCTCCAGAAGCTGACCCTTGCCCCGCTCCTTGGTGAGGTAATCGCTGGCCAGTGCCAGAAGCCGCCTCCCCAGAGGGCGCAATCGGATTTTCTCCGCCTCCGGCAGGATCCGATGCCATTGGCCGGGTATTGACTTGCTGCGGTTGAGACGCTTTCTTATGTGAGTGAGGGCCACATCCTTCAGGTCCTCTAAGCTCTTGCCCCCACCCCCTCCCTCGGACTGAGTCATCAGGCTGTACACGTCCTCCTCGGCGAAGCGACGATGTCCACCCGGGGTGCGAAAGGCACGCACCGCTCCTGTATCGGCCCAGTGTCTGAGGGTGCTTTCATTCACCCCTAATATCTCGCAGGCCTTCCCCAGGGAGACCCAACGCTTACTCAATTCCCTCTTGGATGCATTTGGCTTGTCCATTAGAAAATCCAAGAAAATAACAATTTTACCTAAGTTTAACCTATTCTATTCAGAGTGCTCCACAATGTCAATGCGGGATAGGGGGAATGCTAACTCTTACCCTTTGATACTTATAGACACCCCGTCTCGCAGGGGCACTATGGTCGTTAGCATCCTCGAGTCTTGAGACAGCAGGCGGTTGTACTCCCTTATGGCCTGAGTGGAGCTAGAGGTGTCATCGGAGGCTACCATCCCTCCCCAGAGGACGTTGTCCGTTACTAGCAGGCCTCCATCCCTTAGCAGGTCTACACACTGGGGCAGAACGGTGGGGTAGTCCTCTTTGTTTATATCTACGAAGATGAGGTCGAATTTATCTTTAAGGGTGGGGACTATCTCTAGGGCATTCCCCACCATTACCGAAACCCTTTCAGCTACACCGGCTTGGGATAGATAACCCTTGGCCCTTTGGGCACTCGTAGAGTTGCCCTCTATGGTGACAACCCTTCCCGCCTCGGACGAGAGGCCGCGGGCCAGCCAGGTGGTGGAATAACCGATGGCGGTGCCCAGCTCCAGGATTTTGTTGGCCCCGGCCAGGTGGGCCAGTATGTTTAGCAAGGTGCCCACCTGGGGCCCCACTATGGGTATCTCCTCCCTTTCGGCCACCTCCTCCATCTCCATCAGGGTCTTATCCCGCTGAGGGATCAGTTTTTCCATATATTCCTCTATAGAGGCTGAAACTATGCCGTTCATGGTTGCTCCTTTTAGCTACCTCTCTACTTTTCCTTCTCTTTGAGGAAGCTCGGTGCCAAGGTTCAATAACGTCTGGACTTTTAGCTCCCTTACCTTTTAGATTTCAGGGCCTCGGCGTTGGGGCAGTGGGGTGGTATCTCTCCCCTCAGTCCGGCCAGTAGGTTCTCCACCGCCAGCAGAGCCATCTTGGTGCGGGTAGCCACCGAGGCGCTAGCTATATGAGGGGTTATGGTGAGGTTATCCAGGGTCAGCAAGGGATCATCCATGGGAATGGGCTCCACCTCCGTTACATCAATGCCTGCGGCTAATATGGTCTTATCCTTCAGTGCATGGTAGAGAGCCTTTTGGTCCACCACCGGCCCCCGGGAGGTGTTGACGAAGATGGCGGTGGGTTTCATTGCGGCAAACTCCTTTGCTCCCATAAGGTGTCTAGTCTTGGGTGTTAGGCTGACGTGGACTGTTACGAAATCTGCCCTGGATAGGAGGGTCAGAAGGTCGCCTGCGTACTCTATGGAGTATTGCTCCTCCAGGTCCTTCCTGCGGATTTCGTCATAGTATATAACCTCCATGTCGAAGCCTCTTGCTCTTTTAGCCACCTCCCAACCTATTCTCCCTAGCCCCACAATGCCTAACGTGGCATGGTGGAGGTCTTGCCCCAGGAGCACCATGGGGCTCCATGTCTTCCACTGGCCTGCTCGTATGTATCGTTCGCCTTCGGTCACACGACGCCCCGCCGCCATAAAGAGGGCAAAAGCGAAATCGGCAGTGGTCTCGGTGAGTACACCAGGGGTATTGCCCACTGGTATGCCCCGTCGAGTGGCCTCCTCCAGGTCTACATTGTCAAAGCCCACCGCCATATTGCTGGCCACCTTCAATTTTGGGGCAGCATCGAAGAGCTCGCCATCTATCCTTTCGGTAAGCATAGACAGTAGTCCCTCCACATCCTTTACCTCTTTAAGCAGGACCTCTAGCGGGACGGGCAGTTCGCCTTCCCACAACCTCATCTCCGCGGCTTCACGGATCATATCCAGAGCCTGCTGCGCTATGCGACGGGTCACATAAACCTTGGGTTTTTTGGTCATTTCTCCCTCCCACCGATGATTAGCTCTAATTGTAAAACCCTGGGGCCAACTTTGCCAGTGCTGTGCCTTTCAAAGGTGCTGTAAGGATTTCCTTCCCGCTTCCTCCTTCATCGTGTTAAACTTAACTGTCCCGTGGAGAAAAGGAGGCCTAAAGATGGCGAATAGGGTGAAAGTAGCCGGCGTTCAGATGGAGCCTAAGATCCTGGAGAAGGCGAGAAACTTAGATAGGTGCATCCAATTCTTAAGGGAAGCGGCGAATAAAGGGGCACGGCTCATCGTGTTTCCCGAATGTGCCCTCACCGGATATTGCTTCAGTAGCCTGGAGGAGGCCATGCCTGGGGGAGAGCCCATCCCCGGCCCCAGCACGGAGGCTTTAGCGGCGTTATGCAAGGAGCTGGAGGTATATGCCATCATCGGCCTCCTAGAGAGGGTGGGGGAGGAGCTCTATAATGCCGCCGCCGTGATAGGCCCTCGGGGGGTGGTGGGGCACTATAGAAAAATACATCTACCGTATTTAGGGGTCGATCGTTTTGTAAACCCCGGAGACCGACCCTTTAGGGTTTACGCCACCGATGTAGGAGTACTGGGAACACATATATGCTATGACTGTAGCTTTCCCGAGAGTACCAGGGTCATGGCCCTTCAAGGAGGGGAGATAATCGCATTGCCTACTAACTGGCCCACGGGCAGGGAAAATGTGCCTGCCTACATAGTAAACGCCAGGGCCCTGGAAAATCGAGTTCATTTCATAGCGGTGAACAGGGTGGGGCGGGAGCGGGGTTTCGAGTTTATCGGGCGGAGCAAGATCGTAGATACTACAGGTACTACTCTGGCCGAGGCCAGCTCCACTGCCGAGGAGACCATCTATGCCGAGGTAGACCTGGGGGACGCCCGGAGAAAGCGAATAGTAATAAAGCCCGGGGAGTTCGAATTGGACTTCTTCGAGGATAGAAGGCCCAGGTTCTATGAGTCGCTGGTTGAGGACGTGGAGGTTGTATCGGGAAGGAAAGCTTGATTCGGGGAGGCTGCTTCTTTAGTGTAACGCCCTAATCGAAACTTATATAACCTGTTCCTCTTTAAGGCGGTGGATCTCCTCCCAGGTGTAGTCGCATATCTCGGTGAGGATCTCCTCTGTGTGATGCCCCAAGGCTGGGGCGGGAGCCCTAACCCTTCCGGGTGTTTTGCTTAGATGGATAGTATCGGCCCTCGACGGATAACACTGCTATCGAGACCGAGGAGGCCCAGGAAAGGGCAAGAAAGGCTGCCGCCAAGACCCTGGAGCTAGCCGAGGAGATGCAGGGCCTGGCCCTACAGAAGATGGGGGTGCATCATGCCCCGGGGTGCTAGCCTCAGTTTAATATATAGGGCTCAGCTGAACCTTATATGACCTCTGCCTCCCGCAGACGAGAGATATCGTCCCAGCTGTAGCCGCATATCTCGGTGAGGACCTCTTCGGTGTGCTGACCCAGCTCGGGGGCTGTAGTCCGTATCTTTCCCGGAGTCTCGCTGAGATGTACGGGTACGCCTGTCATCCTAATATTGCCGAGGTTAGGATGTTTCACATCAACTATATATTCGTTCTCCAACACTTGAGGGTCGTTGACCACCTCTGAATAGTCTCTCACCGGGGCCCAGACGAAGTCCTCCTTGCTCAAAATACTAGACCATTCTTCTAACGACTTCTCCGCAATGGTCTGCTGGAGAATTTCCACGAGCACAGCTTTGTTTTGAGAGGTTCTTTTTTCATTGGTATCAAAACGGGGGTCCTTCTCTAAGTGTTCTAGGCCTAGGGCTCGGCAAAGGTCGCGCCAGTACCTGTGTTCTTCGAGAAACCCAATGGACAGCCACCGATCGCCCTTAGTCTTGTATACATGCCAGAAAGGGCTGACGGGTTCGTCCCGACCCAGTTGCCAGCTAACCTTACCTGAGAACAGGTAATCCTGAACGTTGATAGCCCCTAGAAGGATCTGACTACCTAGTAGGGAGGTATCTACCTCTTGTCCTAATCCTGTTCTCTCCCGAGCGAAGAGGGCCAGGACAACACCATACGCAAGGACCATGGCGGCTACTTGGTCGGCCATCCCCGCCCAAATAGGAGTGGGAGGACTGGAGCCCTCTTGACTCAATATCCCGCCCAGGCACTGGGCGGCGAGGTCATTAGACGCTCTGTCTTTATCAGGGCCTCTTGTCCCGTATCCCGTCGCTAGGGCATAGATCAGTCGAGGGTTGTGTTGGCGAAGGACGGGATAGTCCAGCCCCAATCTCTCCAGGGCTTTTTTTCGGAAATTGGATGCGAAAACATCGGATTTCTTTACCAGCCTATACAGGACCTCTCGGC
>JAZGDP010000138.1:0-8480 GCA_036477885.1 Dehalococcoidia bacterium | reverse complement strand
GCCAGCTCTATGGAGGCTAAACACTTGATACCGTATTTTGTCACCCTGAGTCCTTCCAAAGAAGGACGAAGGGTCTCTAGGCCTTACGCAGAGATTCTTCGCCCTGACGGTCTCAGAATGACTTTGTGTAAAAGGCACCTTTAGGCTTACAAAGATTCGAGAAACTCTCTAAGCGGTGGGCCCATATCCTCTCGTTTTAGGGCCAGCTCTATGGAGGCCTTGAGAAACCCCAGGGGGTTGCCAACATCGTGGCGCTTCCCCTGAAACTCGTAGGCGTAGACGGGCTGGCTCTTAAGCAGAGTGGCCATGCCGTCGGTTATCTGTAGCTCCCCCAAGGCGCCGGGCTCGGTGTTCTTCAGCGCCTGGAATATCTGGGGCATCAGTATATATCTTCCCACTATCCCCAAATCGGAGGGGGCCTCATCGGGGTGGGGCTTCTCGACTAATCCCAGCACTTCGTAGAGCCTTTGCTCCACTTCTCTGGCATCCACTATGCCGTAGCTGGATATGGCCTCTCTGGGCACCCGCTCCACCGCTACCACGCTGGAGCCGTGACGCTCGTAAATTGCCAGCATCTGCTCCATGGCCGATGGCTTGCCCTCGATGATGTCGTCGGGGAGAAAGAGGGCGAAGGGCTCATCCCCCACTGCCTCCTCGGCCATCATCACGGCGTGACCCAGACCCAGAGGCTCCTCCTGGAGGACGAAGTGGAAATCGGCCATAGCGGAGATATTCTTCACCTGGGCCAGCAAGCCTTCCTTGCCCTTCTCCTTTAGCGCCTGCTCTAGCTCTGGGGACGGCTCAAAATATCTCTGGATTGCCTCCTTGCCCGGGTTGATGACGATTATGATCTCCTTCAGGCCGCAGGCCACCGCCTCCTCCACCGCGTACTGAATCAAAGGCTTGTCCACCAGGGGCAGAAGCTCCTTGGGCTGGGCCTTGGTGACGGGAAGGAAGCGAGTGCCCCACCCCCCCGCCGTTATAACTGCCTTGCTGATCTTCATAGCTGGTGGTCTCATTCTACAGGGGTAGCTTTTCATTGACAAGGAAGGGCCTTAAGGGTTAGTATTGGGCTAGGGTCGTGCTAGATGGGGAGCTAGCGGTGCCCTGTACTCGCAATCCGCTATAGCGAGGTCGAACTCCCCTTCGAGGTCTTCTACCTTGGGGTGTTGCCACTGTCGAGGGGTGTTGAAGATTAGGTCCTACGCGGCGGAGCGTCACGAACCCCGTCAGGTCCGGAAGGAAGCAGCGGTAAGTGGTTAGTTTCGGGTGCCGTAGGGGTGCCGAGTCGGAGCTCAGCGCCGGAGGGCAAGCTTCAATGGGGGGATCGACAAGGGGTGCACGACCCTAAGTGCGCTAGGGGGAGCTAATGCCTAAAGCCATCGATTTTCATGTCCATGTCCCAAGGGAGCCAGGCCTTCCACCCTCTAGATTTCAGGAGGCCATGGACAAATATTTCAAGTCAGCACCTGGCCCTAAATCGGCCGACGAGATGGCCGCAGCCTATGAAGAGCTGGATATGATGGCCATCATATTTGACATCAACACCCAGAGCATCTCAGGGGAACCTTCCTCCAGCAATGATTACGTCGCTGGCATTGTCAAGAAATACCCCGACAGGTTTATAGGGTTTGCCACTGTTGACCCCTGGACAGGCAAATTGGCGATAGCGGAGCTGGAGAGAAACGTAAAGGAGCTGGGGCTGAAGGGTCTCAAGCTTCACCCCAACGAGCAGGAGTTCTTCCCCAACGATAGGCGATTCTATCCCATTTATGAGAAGTGTGCAGAGTTAAAGATACCACTCCTTTTTCACAGCGGCCACGCCGGTACCGGGGCGGGGATGCCCGGGGGCGGGGGAATAAAGCTAAAGTACTCGGCTCCCATACCTTACGTAGATGATGTGGCTGCAGATTTCCCAGAGCTGACCATTATTATGGCCCACCCCGGATGGCCCTGGCAGGAGGAGCAGATAGCAGTGGCCCTGCATAAACCTAACACCTACATAGACTTATCCGGTTGGTCTCCCAAGTATTTCCCTCCCTCTCTGATTCAATTCTCTAACACCCTGCTCCAGGACAAGGTGCTCTTCGGCTCCGACTACCCCGCAATCACTCCTCAGAGGTGGCTCAAGGATTTCGAGGCGGCCTCCTTTAAAGATGAGGTCAGGCCCAAGATCCTGCTGGAGAACGCTAAGAAATTGCTGGGCCTTTAGTAATTACTTTGAAGTCGGCTCCACTAAGAAAAAGATCCCAAGGTCCTGCCCCCCGAGGGGAGCTTCGTCGCCTTCTGGATGAGTTAGACCTCCGGGCGAAGAAGGGATTGGGCCAGCACTTTCTGGTGGATAGGGGCGCCCTTAAGCATATCCTATCGGCGGCTGAGCTGAAGTCCTCGGATATAGTTGTGGAGGTGGGGGCTGGGCTGGGAGTCCTCACCAGGGAGCTGGCTGAGAGGGTCAGATGGGTGGTGGCCATAGAGATAGATTCGAAGCTGGTTTCGGCTCTCTCCCAGAGGCTGTCCTCCTTCTCCAACATAACCCTTATAAACGTAGATGTTCTCCAGGCTGAGCCCTTGACGTTGCTATCCCAGATTCCTGGGGAGATCTCATCCAAAGGGCTACCGCCTTATAAAATGGTGGCCAATCTACCCTATTACATCGCCTCAGCGGTGCTGCGCCATTTCCTCGAGGCCTCCCACAAGCCCAGCAGGATGGTAGTTACGGTGCAGAAGGAGGTGGCAGAGAACATGGCGGCTCAGCCCGGACGGATGGGCCTCCTCAGCGTAGGAATACAGTTTTACGGCAAGCCAACCATCGTACATATGATACCTTCTGGAAGCTTCTACCCCAAGCCCAAGGTGGATTCTGCCGTAGTGGCGATAGACGTCTACCCCCGCTCGGCGGTGGAGGTGGCTAATGTCGAGAGGTTCTTTGAGGTGGTGCGCGCCGGATTCAGCGCCCCCCGCAAACAGCTCCGTAACGCTCTTGCCCACGGCCTGGGTATCCCTCCGCCCAATGCTGAGGAGCTACTGGGGCAGGCGTGTATCAACCCCCGACGTCGGGCCGAGGCCTTGAGCCTTGAGGAATGGGCTAGACTATATGAAGTGGTCTCATGAGTACAGAGGAAGCCCTAACCTTAAGGGCCTATGCTAAGATAAACCTGACCCTGGATGTCCTAGGCCGGCGGGACGATGGCTATCACGAAATCGCCAGCGTGATGCAGACCATAGAGCTGGCCGACAACCTTTCCTTTACACCTCATCATGAGATACATCTCTTCTGTGATGTTCCCGAGCTGGATTCTCATGAGAACCTGGTGGTTAAGGCGGCCGAATTGCTAAGGGGGGAATCGGGCTATAAGGGCGGAGCCAGGATAACCCTCGCCAAGATGATTCCTGTAGCTGGGGGGTTGGGCGGTGGTAGCAGCGATGCCGCCGCCACCCTAAAGGGCCTGAATAGCCTTTGGGAGTTGGGACTAACCCAGGACGCTCTTCTAACCTTGGCTGTAAGGTTAGGCTCCGACGTGCCCTTCTTTCTCTATGGCGGCACCGCCTTGGTGGAGGGAAGGGGGGAAAGGATAACACCCCTGCCCAGTTTTCCCCAGTCCTGGTTCGTCCTATTGAGACGCTCCCATAACATCGCCCAAAAGACCAAAACCCTCTATGAAGCACTTCAAGCCCACCATTTCAGCCAGGGGGAATCCACCCTAAAACTGGTGGAGGCTCTAAGAGCCGATGCTAACATTCCCTCCTCTATCTTCTACAATGCTTTCGAATGGGTCGCCTTCGATGTGTATCCCGATTTATTAGAGAGCTGCTCTCGCTTCCTGGACGCGGGAGCAGCCTGGGTTCATCTCGCTGGAGCAGGCCCCATCCTTTATACCATGATGGATGAAAAGGAACAGGCCAAGGAGCTAAAACAGCGCCTGGAGGAAAAAGGGCTGGAGGTGTACCTGGCCCAGGCCTGTGGGGAGGGATGAATGGAGGTCCTGGCGGGCTTCATCTCCGGTTTCGTCATGGGCATGGCCTTCATAGGCTTAGGCTCCTTAATGCTCATATCCCTGTGGTCTCGCCACCCTATTATGGGAGTCTTGGTTAGGGGATGGATAGCGGAGCGCAGATCCCTCGTAACGCTGGTGGTGCCTCTAGCCTCCTTCATAATTCTAGGATGGGGAAGCTTAGGAGCCCTGATGGGCTTATTCTACTACTTGGCGGTGGAGTTGGTTCCTGGAGGAGGGCTGGGTAGCCCCAACCTGAAGTTCACCTTGGCGGTGGCCATTTTCGCCGCTATGCTTACAGGAGCCCTCTTCCTTATCCAACGGAGGGCTCGATGGGAGAGCCTGGCCTTACTCCTCTCTTTTGCTGGAATATTTGGTTGGTTTCTGCCCTGGCTGGCAAGCTAATAAACGGCGAGGACGGCTTAGGCAAGGATTCCCTCTCAACTCAATATTATTTAAATTTAAACCTGGCTAACTAAGGGCCTCTACTCACTAGGCCCCTAATAGAGATGGGTGCCTCAGCCAAAGCTAAAAAGCTTTGTCAGCGAACTCGTAACGCCTGGAACTTAGGCTGGGACCACCGTTAACTCCCGCCCATCTCCTTGGGTCAAAAGATCGCACCCGGTTTCAGTAACCACAACGCTTTCGCTGAAACTCACACCACACTGCCCAAGAGCCTGGATACAGATGGGTAAATGGAAGGTCATCCCTGGCTGCAGGGGTCTCTCCTCTCCCTCGGCTATGTACACCGGCGCTTCAGTCCAGGTGGGAGGGAAGCCCAAGCCAATGGCGTAGCCAAAGCCACCGTGGAAATAAGCCACCGATTCCATCGGGGCTAGCCCTTTCTTCGCAACCTGGGCAATCTCATGACCCGTACAGCCCGGCTTTATATTCTCCAGCAATAGGTTAACGGTGGTAAGGCTGGCATCCGCCAGCCTTCTAACCAAATCTGACGGCTCCCCTATAACGATAGTGCGCATCTGTGGGGCGTTATAGCGATTGTATACACCGCTGAACTCCAGGTATATGGAGTCCCCTACTTTCAATGAGACCCGTCTAAAGATGAGATGAGTGACCCATCCTGTGCGGTGGCCAGACATAATCAAGGGCTGTATAGATAGGGGCTCACTGCCGGCGCCGAGCATAGCGGCATAGACAGCTTTAGCTATATCGTTGTCCTTTTTCCCTGCCGCCGTCTCGGATATAGCTGCTTGATAACCCTTAGCGGTTATCTCTCCGGCTTTACGCATACAATCTAACTCGGCAGGGCTCTTGATAATCCGCACCTGCAACACTAGGTTTGTTGCATCCTGAAACTGGGCTTCGGGTAACAGCTCCTTCAGCCGAAGGTAGCTGCGCACGTCCATAGCGCTGTTGGACCAGATTTCCCCGTGGCCCATCTCAAGTCCGATCCTTTTGTTGTGGAATCCCCTCTCCTTCAGGGCCCTAGCCAGGTCTGTCCCTGTATCCTGGGCGTGGGCCCAATCGAAGATAATGAAGCCTTTTACCCAACTGGTCTTCAAAGCCGAGGGTACATCGATCTCGGGCAGATGCATCACTGGTTCCCCTTCGAGGGGCAAAATGAGGGTACTGTAGCCCGATGGCATCACCGTGTCATAGCCAGTCAAATAGCATTTGTTGGGAGTGCTAGTACAGACCAGCACGTCCAGCCCCGCTTCGGCCATGAGCTTTCTAACCCTCTCGACACGCTCCGCATATTCGGCCTCGGAGAAGGCCAATTCTTTGGGTATAGGACCCTTGCTTAGCTCCTTTACAATATTCATTCACCTCTCCTTGGAAAGTTTATATTCGGTTGCTACCATACCAAGCTGACTTCAGTCCAAAACATGTATCTACCTTAGACACCAGCGAGTTTAATCCCGTCTCTCAACACGGCAAGTATACTATATATTGGTGGTAGCAAGCTAATGGCGCTGAGGGATAAGATGTAGCCACTCTCACCCTTCGGATGTAGTGCCCTATAAAATGCCATTGACTGCAACGATAACGAGCCTTAGAATGTCATGAGGACTTTGTGATTTAGAGAACAT
This sequence comes from Dehalococcoidia bacterium, assembly GCA_036477885.1. Taxonomy (GTDB): domain Bacteria; phylum Chloroflexota; class Dehalococcoidia; order JAZGDP01; family JAZGDP01; genus JAZGDP01. The sequence goes on along the minus strand of JAZGDP010000138.1, from coordinate 2,437 downwards.
ATTATAATTTCCTCGGAGGAGTTGTGCAGTAATGCTTATCGATATGCATGCCCATACGGTGGAGGGGGGATCGACGGATAGCAGCCTATTATTGAGGGAGCTGGTGGAGGAAGCTAAGAGAGTGGGGCTGGACGGGATATGTCTCACGGAGCATGGGGGAGGCTGGGACGAGAAGAGATTCGAGGAGATGACTCAAGAGTACGACATCCTCATCATAAGGGCGCTGGAGGTGGATACTGAACTGGGACACGTGGGAACCTTTGGATTGGACGGCTACATCAGCGGCATCCATAAGATAGAGGAGCTCCGACATGCGGTAGACCAGGTGGGCGGCTTTCTTATAGCTCATCACCCCTTTCGAGGATTTTTCGATCGGGCAAACCTCCTGTGGACTGATAAGGACTCTCGCCCCACCACCCCCCAGGAGGCGGCCCAGCATCTCCTCTTTCAGATGGTGGACGCCATCGAGGCGCTGAACGGCGGAAACAACGATAGGGAGAATACCTTTGCTCTGGAGGTGGCCCGAGAGCTGGGTCTACCTTGTACCGGAGCCAGCGATTGCCACTCCCTCAACGGCATCGGCTGTCACGCCACCTTCTTCGAAAGAGACCTAAGCTCTGAGGAGGAGTTTCTTAAGGAGCTAAGGGCGGGGCGTTTTTATCCCGTGACTGGCCTGAGGAAAGATACTCTGGTGCCCTGTAAGCCTTAAAGTAAATGCGGGAGAGCTCATCACAGCCAGGTAGTCCCTGTGAGCGGAAATTTGTATGCACATATCGGTGGAGCAGCCTTTCAGCCTGGCTCACAGCTTTGAAAGTGGTCAGGCCTTCCGATGGCAACGCCTAGGGGATTGGTATTACGGCGTTCTCTATGACAACATCATCAAGATAAGACAGGGGCTCTTGGGCCTGGAGTTTTATAGCTCCCCTGGGCCTGAAGCAGAGCTGGAGAACCTGCTCCGTTACTATCTGCGGTTGGACGACGACCTATTAGATATCTACGAAGGCATCAATCTAGACGACCGCATGGATAAAGCCATCTCCAAGTATCCCGGGCTGAGGTTACTCAGGCAGGAACCGTGGGAGTGTCTCATATCCTTTCTCCTCTCCATCTCCTCCAACATCTCCCGAATCAGCGCTACCATAGAGGCCCTCTGTCGAAGGTTTGGCGATAGGCTAGTTTTCCAGGAACACGTTCGCTTTACCTTTCCCACTCCGGGGCAGTTGGCAGGGGTGGGTGAGGTAGGATTAAGGCTCATGGGGATAGGGTTCAGGTCTAAATACGTGGCTGAAACAGCCAAAATTATCTGTAAAGAGGATTTTGACTTCAGCGGCCTGAGGGAGCTCTCCTACCAGGATGCCAAAAAGGAGCTTCTTAGGTTTCCTGGGGTAGGGGAGAAGGTGGCCGACTGCGTTCTGCTCTTCTCCCTGGACAAATTGGAGGCATTCCCCATAGATAGATGGGTAAAAAGGGCAGTGGAGGGGTGGTACTTTGAGGGAAGCGGCCTCTCTTACAAGCAGATGCAGACCTGGGCCTCAAACTACTTCGGCCCCTATGCTGGTTACGCTCAGCAGTATCTGTTTCATCGCCGCAGATTACAGGGATAGACCCCTCTCCAGGGCACAGTCCCTGCAAACAAACCCTATACCCATGGAGTCCTCATCCACCCATACCCGACCACAGTTTTGCCGAGTTACCTTCACACTCCAGGCCAGGTGGAAGCGCCTATTGCAGACGTTGCAGTTAGCCAGGTTATCGGGGTCTAAAGGCTCTCCACAGATGTGACACGGCCCTGTAGATTCTTCCGAGGCCATCTCATCCCTTCCTTAGCTCTCTTTGAATTCGGCTAGATCCCCCTGAGATAGCTTCCTTTCAACGAAGCTCCTCTCCTCTTCGACGGTGCTCACCTCTCCGTCCAGTCTGGCCTCCAACAGCGCCTTTAGCATCTTCCCTAGAAGGGGCCCCTGGCTGATACCCATCGCCTTTAAGGCGGTTCCATCTAGGTGAGGCTTTAAGGATTGCCACCGCTCCAGGTATTGCTCCATATTTTTTGCGGCGATGGAGGATGTGGAGGCTGATATGCAGGCCCGGATGGATACCTCAGAATATCCCCTTAGAGTATGGTAGATTTGGCTGGGATGAGAGTCGGGTTGAGACAATTTATCCCCCTCACCTTTCAATTTGACGGTGTCTCTAATGGCCTTGGCCAAATTGCCGGGGAAACGAAAATGCCGGACCAAATCCTCGGCCTCCTGACTGGAGAGCCTATAACTGAGAAGGCATATATACCATTCTGGAGTGGGGGAGCCGTCTGCCTTTCTGGCTTCCTGGAACTTTTTGGCGATCCATTCGTCTCCTCGAAGGGTAGGGTGAATGGCATTTAGTATGCCCCTCCCCTCTGCGCGAGATAGGGCAAGCTCGGGACGCTCCTCGTATAAAA
>JAZGDP010000137.1:0-6682 GCA_036477885.1 Dehalococcoidia bacterium | reverse complement strand
GTGCAGGGTCTAAGGGAGCTAAACACTAACGGCTACCCAGCGGTTACCTTCATGCCCCACCTGGTGCCCATGAATAGGGGAATCCTCACATCTTGCTATGCCCCTTTAATAGGGGACAGAATATCCCCGGGCGAGAAGGCTAAGGGCCAGGTAATGGAGCTTTACAGGGAGTTTTATAAGGGCGAGCCCTTCGTCAAGGTCACCTCCGCTCCTCCCCAGACCAAGCAGACCTGGGGCAACAATCAGTGCCTCATCCACCCCACGGTAGACGTAAGGACCCACCGGCTCATAGTGGTGAGCTGCATCGACAATCTGGTGAAGGGGGCGGCGGGGCAGGCCATTCAGAACATGAACCTCATGCTGGGGCTCCCCGAGGCCTCTGGGCTGGAGGGTCTGGCTGTCTATCCGTAAATTTCAAAAGGGTCGCAAAAGAGCTAAAGCTGTTAACCCTACACAAACATAACCTTATACCCATTTCCAACAGATTAAACCGTCCAACCTGAGCATGGTGAACCTTTTCATGTCACCCTGAGCGGAGCGAAGAGCCTAAAGCCCTGATAGATTCTTCGTCCGCCACAGGCGGCCTCAGAATGACTTTTCAAACAAGTAAAGATATACTGTTATCGCATGCCCCGGTCGTCTAGAGGCCTAGGACGTCAGCCTTTCAAGCTGAAAACACGGATTCGAATTCCGTCCGGGGCACTAACTTGTGAGAGGTTTGCAAGTATCTGGGCACAACGGGAAGGCAACAAGATCGGTCTGGGCAAGGGATAGCAGTAGGTCGAGGGCCCGTGGCGCTAGTCGAGGTGCCGTATAGCACTGCTTGACGGCGTTGGTGGCCGATGCTATGTTTCTGTCGTCGAGGACTGGTGACCAGTCTCATTAAACAAGTGGCTATGGATTCCCCCAGGCCGAGCTTGACTTCGCCAGTGCAGGTAAATAAGCTACTGTGGACTACAAGATAGAGGAGGGAACGATGACTACGGAGCTTGACCAGGAGAAGACAGAGGCGTTCGCGGGGCAGATACTGGACATCTACAACGGGGCGTCTCTCGCGCTGATGATCAGTATTGGTCACCAGACCGGCTTATTCGACACGATGGCCGGATTACCGCCATCTACCAGCCAGCAGATTGCCGAGGCGGCTGGATTGAACGAACGGTATGTGCGCGAGTGGCTTGGAGCCATGGTCACAGGCCGTATCGTCGACTATGATCCAGATGGCGAAAGGTATGCGTTACCCCCAGAGCATGCGGCGTGGCTCACCCGAGCGGCAGGTATAAATAGCATGGCCTCGATGGCGCAGTTCTTTGCGTTGATGGGGAATGTAGAAGAGGAAATCATCGAATGTTTCCACAAGGGTGGCGGTGTGCCCTACTCCTCCTTTCCCCGCTTCCAGCAACTGATGGCCGAGGACAGCGGCACAGTACACGATGCCGCGCTCATCGAGACAATCCTCCCCCTCGTTCCTGGACTGGTCGAGGGCCTGCGATCGGGCATAGATGTCGCCGATGTGGGCTGCGGCCAGGGCCATGCGATCAACCTGATGGCGAAGGCTTTCCCGAACAGCAGGTTCACCGGATACGACTTCTCGGAAGAGGGGATTGCCACAGGAAGGGCGGAAGCTGGTGAGATGGGGCTCCCCAACGCTCGCTTCGAAATCAAGGATGTGGCGAGGCTGGAGGCATCCGGCCAATACGACTTGATCACGGCGTTTGACGCCATCCACGACCAGGCGCAGCCCACTAAGGTCTTAAATGGAATCGCCAATGCGCTCCGGCCTGAAGGAACGTTCTTGATGGTGGATATTGCAGCGTCCAGCAATGTCGAAGAGAATCTTGACCATCCTATGGGGCCCTTCATGTATGTAAGTTCGGTCATGCACTGCATGACTGTCTCGCTGGCGCTGCGTGGCGAGGGGCTAGGCACCATGTGGGGTGAGCAGAAGGCGCGGCAGATGCTAGCCGATGCCGGCTTTGCCCAGGCGGACATCAAACAGGTCCCGGGCGACATCAGTAACAACTACTTTATCGCCAGGAAGCGCTAGTTGCGGGCGGTGATATGAAGCAGATCCAATTCGGACCTCTATACGTTGCTATAGAGGAGTACATTGGCCCGGTGGAGTTGGCCGAAAAGGCCGAGGCATGGGGCTACGACTCCTACTGGGTGCCGGACTATGTAACGCTGCCCCCCATGAATGCCTTTACTATCCTAGCCGCCGTATCCCAACGTACTCGTAATATTAGGCTAGGTACCGCAGTGGTGGTGATGCCCTTCTGGAGCCCCTTTCAACTGGCCAAGGCCGCCCTATCGGTGGACGTGCTTTCCAACGGCAGGTTCACCTTGGGGGTGGGGATAGGCGGCGCAGCGCCCAAAGACTTCGAGGTCACGGGGGTGGATATCCATCTGCGGGGCAGGATCTCCGACGAGAGGCTGGAGATAGTGAGAAGGCTATTCACCGAGTCGAACGTCAGCCACCAGGGAAGATTTCACCGGTTCGCAAACTTGACCATGAGGCCTTCATCGGTTCAGAAGCCTCACATCCCTATATGGGTCGGGGCTATATGGAATAACGGCATAGCCGAGGGTGTCCTCAGAAGGGTGGCTCGTTACGGCGATGGATTCTTCCCCACCGATACGCCTCTAAACGATTATAAGAAGGCTCAGGAGAAGATAAGGAAGTACGCTCTATCTTATGGGCGAGACCCGAACGCCATCCAGTGGGGCCTATTGCTGTGGGCTTGCCTGGGAGATAACAAGGAACAGGCCCGCAGAACGGCCAGCGTAGAGCTAGAGAAGCGTTTTGGCGCCCCCTGGAATGTGCAACCCGAGAACGGCTATGCCTTGGGCACACCCAAAGACTGTATAGATACCATCGAGCAATATGTTGAGCTTGGCCTGACCAACTTCGTGATCGATCCCTGCTGTGCCCCAGCCGATATGCTGGGCCAGTTCGAGGTCTTTGCGAAAGAGGTGATCCCTCAGTTCAGGCGCAGCGACTAGCAGGGAGATGGTCAAAGGAAGGTTTTAAACCACGCGAGGACTAAAATGGCAAAGGGCAATCGTCTGTTTGCGGCGCTTTACGACCCCCTGAGTGCCTCTGGGGAGAAAAAGGTTCTCGGTCGCCACCGGCCCTTCATGGCGGGCCAGGCTAAAGGCCGGGTAATGGAGATAGGAATCGGCACGGGTGCCAACCTGCCCTATTACCCCAAGGATATTAACTTGGTAGCAATAGAGCCCAACCCTCATATGCTACGCCGGGCAAGGACAAAGGCGAAAAAGCTGGGCATCTCGGTGGCGTTCCTAGAATCGGGAACCGAGGAGCTGCCCTTCCCAGACCAGTCCTTCGACACCGTTGTAAGCTCCCTGGTGTTCTGCAGCGTTACCGAACCCGTCCGGGCTATGCAAGAGGTCTACAGAGTGCTCGCCCCAGGTGGGGAGTATCGCTTCCTGGAACATGTACGAGCCTATTCAAGGATGTGGGCCCGCTTCCAGGACTTGGCGGTGCCCGTCAGCAAACTATTTTTCGCAGGCTGCCACCCCAACCGAGACACGGTGAAAACCATGGCGGACGCCGGCCTGGAGGTGGTGGAGCTAAAGCCCTTCGATTTCGGCCTTTATCCCTACCGACCCCACGTGCTGGGAGTGGCTAGACGACCCCAATAGATAGCTAGGGGCCACCTTGATCTGCCGATATAGCCCTTTACTCACCGTATCGATTTGCGTGCCCTAGCTAAATGGGGTAATATCGATAAACTTCTAGAGGAGGTGAAATCATGTATCTGCTAAGGAGAGTCTCCGTAGCCAAGCAATGGAAGGAGTGGGAGGCAGCAGGCCTTCTTTACAAGCTGGCCAAGGCCTACGAGAAGGTGGGCCGCTCCGAGTGCCGAGTCTACATGAGCGGCGAAGGCACACCCGGCCCGGCACGCCACATCTACGTGGACTGGGTTACGGAGAAGATAGAGGCACCCAATAACGCTGAGCTTCCCCAGGAGGTCTTCGATATCTGGGAACAGCTTAAACCCTTGCTGGAGGAGTACTACATGGAGTTTTATGAGTTGATGACCCAGGAGAAGATCGAATTTACAGGCTAGATACTAAATTCAGCGAGAGACCTGACCCGCCAGCGTCAGCAGGACGTCAAACAGAACATCCAGACCCACAGCTATCTTCTCCCACGGAGTGAACTCCAGGGGGGAATGGCTCTTTCCCCCGGCGCTGGGTACGAAAACCATTCCCGCTTGGGTTACCTCGGCCATGTGAGAGGTATCGTGAATGGCGCCGCTATACATTCGCATGGCCTTGATGCCCAGCTTATCACAGGAGCCAGCGATGGTTTCTATAATGGTGGGAGATAGAGGCGTGGGCATTACCTTTTCCAGCTCCTCTACCTCCACCTTAACGCCGTGGGCGGAAGCAATGCGATTGATAGCGGCCTTTATCTCGTTGATCGCCCTTCCCATGACCTCTCTGGATGGGTCCCTCACATCTATTCCGAAGACCACCTCTGCAGGCACCACATTGAAGGCGCCGGGTTGCACCGTGAGCTTCCCCACGGTGGCCACCAGGGTCCCGCTGGCGTCCTCTCGAGCGATGCGATTAATAGCTAATATCATCTCAGCCGCAGCCACCAGGGGATCGAGCCTCATATTCATGGGCGTGGCACCAGCGTGATCCGCCCTACCGGTTGCCGTCACCCGAAAACAGGCCAGCCCGCTGATGACCTCAACGATGCCTATGGGTATACCCGCCTCCTCCAGTTTTGCTCCCTGCTCTATATGAAGCTCTACAAAGGATTTCACCGCCTCCGACTCCAACACCACATCCTGGGGCTTGCCCCTCACTTCAACGGCATCTAGGGCCTTCTGGAGGGTTATACCCTGGGCATCTACCAGCTTATAGGCCTCCTCGATGTCCAGACCGCCGCTCATCACGGAGCTCCCCAGGGTTCCCTTGCCGAAACGAGACCCTTCCTCGCCGGTGAAGACCACCACCTCTATGGGATGCTCCATTTCTATGCCGGCATCCTTCATGGTGCGAAGAGCCTCCAATGGAGTCAGTACGCCAAGGGGCCCGTCGAAATTCCCTCCATTGGGGACGCTGTCCAGATGAGAGCCAGTCATGACCGCTGGCGCCGAGGGATTTCGCCCAGGCTTTCTGCCTCTAATGTTACCTACGGCATCCACCATTATCGACAGGCCCAGTTCATCCATGATCCCCATCACCATAGACCTGGCCTCAACGTTAGCGGGGGAAAGGGCAGCTCTATCTATGCCACCCTCATCATTACGACCAATGAGAGATAACTCCTCCATATCTCGCTTTAACCTGTCAATGCTTGGCCTCATCCTATTCTCCCTTGGCAGAGATTATCCCTTTATCCAACAGCTAGCACCATCGGAATATCTTAGCAGATGTTGCATTTTTATGCCTCGCCTTGCTCCCCAAAAGATGGCGGGGTTGATCTTACAAACGCCTCACCTCTTCGGCCTCTCCGTCCCTGGCTAGACACTGGGAGCACTTTTGAGGTATAGTAGGGCATCCTCGATAAAAACCTTTTGGCTTGGGGGGGGCTATGCTGTATATCAGTGTATGCTGGTGTCCAATCAAGGGTTATATAACTTTAAATCTTTAAGGGAGGGTTAAATGGCTATAGTAAGAGGCAACGATCTGGTGGCTAAGGCCCTGAAAAATGAAGGGGTAAACACCCTATTCTATTTGATGGGCGGCCCCACCGACGGCATTTTAAGGGAATCGATAAAGCTAGGGATACACGCGATAGACGTAAGGCATGAGCAAGCGGCAGCTCTGGCGGCCCAGGCCTGGAGCAGGGTCACGGGACAGGCAGGGGTATGTATGGGCTGTTCGGGCCCTGGCACCACCAACCTCGTTACAGGCATAGCCAACGCCTTCACCGACGCCTGCCCCGTGGTAGCCCTGGGGGGCTCCAGCCTCTGGAGAAGGCACGGCTGGGAGGACTTTCAGGAGATAGACCAGGTGGCTGTGATGCAACCCATCACCAAGTGGGCCGACCGAGTTCTCGAGGCCAAGAAGATCCCCGAGTACATCAACACCGCCTTCCGAAAGGCCTTCGGCACCAGGCCAGGGCCAGTTTACTTGGACCTTCCCGGGGATGTCTTATATGCTAAGGTCGAGGAGAGCGAGGTCACCTACCCCCCGCCAGCCCCGCCTATGCCCCGAAACCCGGGCGATCCCGACCTAGTCAAAAAAGCGGTGGAGCTGCTTCAGAAAGCCGAGCATCCTGTCATCGTCACAGGAACGGGGATAATCTGGTCCAAGGCCAGTTCGGAGCTGCAGGAGTTCGTGGAGCTCACCGGTATCCCCTTCTTCACCACTCCCCAGGGGAGGGGAGTCATCCCCGAGGATCACCCCATGGCTTTACTGGCGGCCCGTTCCTTGGCCTTCCGGGAGGCCGATGTGGTCTTATCGATAGGCACCAGGCCCAACTGGGTGATATCCCATTTCCTGCCGCCTCGGTTCTCCAAGGGTGTGAAACTCATAGCGGTCAATACCAATCCGGATGATATAGGCCACGTCAAGCCGGCCGAGATAGGGGTAGTAGGTGACGCTAAGACCGTCCTAAAGCAGCTTACAGAGGAGGCCCAAGGTAAATTGAACCCTAAAAAATTGGCCTCTTGGGTCGATAAGCTCAGGCAGAAGG
>JAZGDP010000136.1:0-10039 GCA_036477885.1 Dehalococcoidia bacterium | reverse complement strand
GTAGGCCGCCCGTTGATAATCAAGGTAGCCCTTTGAATATTGGGCTTCCACTCTCGCCGCGTTCGACGTTTGGAGTGACTGACGTTACGTCCAAACTGGCGCCTCTTCCCGCATATATCGCACTTGGCCAAGGCATCCCCCTTTGACTAACCATATCTTTTACGGTAGAATTCGAATACTAGAATAACATAGTCTCACTAGGTCTGGCAATAGAACGTTTTTAAGTGAAAAAGGCTGCGCCAAAAATGGTTAGCTACGGCAGTGGGCGGCAATTTAGGGACATGTTTGCTGCCGCCACAACCTGGCTGGGGGAGAATGTCGCCTCCATCAACGCCATGAACGTCTTTCCCGTCCCCGATGGCGATACGGGCACCAACATGCTCCTGACCATGAATGCTACTATGGAGGAGGCCCGGCAGACTGCCGATGATAAGGTCTCGACCGTAGCTAAAGCCATGGCCTGGGGCGCTCTGATGGGAGCCCGAGGCAACAGCGGTGTCATCCTTTCTCAGATCTTTCGAGGAATGGCTCTGGAGCTGGAGGACAAGGATACCTTAAGCGGAAAGGACTTCGCCTCCGCCATGGTGCAGGCCTCTTCCTACGCCTACAAGGCGGTGAGTAAGCCGGTGGAGGGGACTATTCTTACCGTAGTTAGAGATGCCTCCACCGCTGCCCAGGACAAGGCGGATGCCGAAAACGGTGATCTGCCAGCCATTTTAGAGACGGTGGTGAAGGCCGCCGAGGCATCGGTGGCCAGGACCCCCAATCTTCTGCCCATCCTGAGGGAGACGGGAGTGGTGGATGCAGGAGGACAAGGCCTTTATATTCTTCTGGAAGGGGCCCTCCGCTTCCTCCGAGGGGAGGAAATAACAAGCCCCAAGGCGGCAGTTGAAGAGGAAAGACTCCCCTTAGAGCCTGAGATGGCTGCTTTAGGCGAGCACCAGTACGGTTATTGTACCGAGTTCCTGATCCAGGGCCAGGCTCTCGACCTGCTCAAGGTAAGGGAGAAGATCACCGACATGGGGGAGTCAACCCTTGTGGTGGGGGACGAGTCCACTATTCGCGTCCACGTCCATACCTTCGACCCCGGTGGTACTCTCAGCTATGCCACCTCGATGGGCACCCTACATCAGGTAAGGATTCAAAATATCGACGAACAGCATCAGGAGTTTAGAGCGAGTCGGAAAGCACTGGCTCGGCTGAATGTCGCCGTTGTCGTAGTAGCCTTAGGGGAGGGCATACATAAGGTATTTAAGAGCCTGGGCGTTAGCTCCGTGGTATCAGGGGGACAGACGATGAACCCCAGCACCCAGGAGCTTCTCAAGGCGGTAGAGGCAGCCCCTTCCGACAAGATCATCCTCTTGCCCAACGATAAAAACGTGATTTTGGCGGCCCATCAGGTAGAAAACCTGACGACTAAAAAAGTGAGTGTGGTGCCCACTACAACTGTGCCCCAGGGCATAGCGGCTACCTTAGCCTTTAACTCCGAGGCTTCCCACGACGAGAACGTTGCGGCCATGGAGAAGGCTTTATCCACCGTCAGGACCTTAGAGGTGTGTATCGCAGTGCGCTCCACGGAGATAAATGGCCTCAAGATTACAAAAGGGCAAACCTTGGGTTTGCTAGATGGCCAGCCCGTTGTGGCGGGAGACGAAAGGGTTGATGTTATTCATCAGCTATTCAGCCATCTGGAAGTGGGGCAGGACAGCCTCATCACCATCTATTACGGAGCGTGTGTTAAACAGGCCGAAGGGGAGAAAGTAGCCCAGTCCCTCCGCTCCCGCTTCCCCAAGGGAGAGGTAGAGCTAATAGAGGGCAGCCAGCCTCATTATAATTACATCATCTCTGTAGAATAAACGCTCTTTCCCTCTACTAAGCATTATGGCTGTAAGGGTAGTAACGGACAGTACCAGCGATCTACCGCATCAGGTGGCCCAAGAGCTAGGTGTAGTGGTGGTGCCCTTAAATATCCACTTCGGCACTGAGCAGTATCGGGACGGCATAGACATAAGTACAGACGAATTTTACCGTCGGCTGATTCAGGGACCTGTCTTCCCCACCACCTCCCAGCCCTCGCCGGGAGCCTTCATCGAAGCTTACAACACCCTGGCCGAGGAAACCGATCAGATAATCTCAATTCACATCTCATCTAAGCTGAGTCGCACCTTCAACTCCGCCCTCTTAGCGACGCAACAGGTAGGGAAACCCTGCAAGATAGAGATTGTGGATTCTCAGCGCGGCTCTATGAGCCTTGGCCTGGTGGTCATAGCGGCGGCTAGGGCGGCCCAAGCTGGAGCCAGTCTCTCTGAGGTGGTAGAAGTGGCTAACAAGGCCATTAATACTATACGCGATTTCTTCACCTTCGATACACTGGAATACCTTCGTAAGGGGGGCAGAATCGGCAAAGTCCAGGCCTTGCTGGGCTCCCTTCTAAATATAAAACCCATCCTGACCGTTAGGGATGGTGAGATCTATCCTCTGGAACGGCCGCGAACTCGAACCAAGGCTTTAGATAGACTATATGAACTGGTAACGAACCTTAGCAACATAGTCGATATGACCCTAGCCTATAGCACTAACCAGGAAGACGCCGATAAATTGGCCCAGCGGCTGAGCACCCACTTCCCCATAGAGCGTATGTATAAAGCCAGATTCGGCCCCGTTTTGGGAACATACATAGGCCCCGGCGCTGTAGGGGTGGCGGTACGGTTGGAGGAGGCGGTAAATTAAGGCCATGACCAAGGCCCCGCCCCAAGGCTCTGGCTTCAACTTCCAATGGGAGCCCCTGCGAAAAATTCTGGAGTTGGAGCGTTCCAAAGGCTACGGCGATACCGCCGTCATAGGGGGGTTGGACAGCTATTTGCGCCGCTGGGTGTCTGAGGCCGCATCGGAGATGCGTTCCTTGACTGGTCAGCGCGCCGTAGCCTCAAAACTTATGAAATGTAACTATGCCTCCCTTAGTAGGGGGAAGCGTCAGGAGTGGCTGGAACGAACCTTAAGCTGGCTGGCCCAGATAGATGGGCCAGCGGCAGAGGGACAAAAGCCCCGGACCCTGACCAAAAGGCAGAGCCCTCGCCCGCCCCACGAGCCAGGGAGAGACCTTAGCTCGGCCATAACCTCAATAAAGGGCATCAGCTCGGCTCTGGCCTCCAAGTTCCAGAAGTTGGGAGTTGAAACCATTCGCGACCTCCTTTACTTCTTCCCCCGACGGCACAACGATTTCGCCCACATCGTACCCGTCGCGGAGCTTGAGCTAGGGGAGTACCAGACCATCGTTGCAACGGTGTGGGAGGCCTCGGCCAAGATTATAGGTAAGAATATGCCTTGCACCGAGGCGATAGTGGGGGACGAAACGGGCAATGTGCGAGTGGTGTGGTTTAGAAACCCCTACCTTGCCAAGACCCTCAAGGTAAATCAGAAGGTGGTCATCAGCGGCCGAGTCAATATCTTCAAAGGCCAAATGGTCTTCGAGTCCCCTGAATACGAGCTTTTGGAATCCCAGGAGCTTATCCACACCGGTAGGCTGGTTCCCGTTTATCCATCTACCGAGGGGCTTAATCTTCGCCGGGTGCGTCGACTGGTCAAAGATACTGTGGATTACTGGGCGCCCCGGCTCCAGGATTTCCTACCTCAGTCGTTGCGGTCTCGTCTAGGGCTCGTAGAGCTTTCCCAGGCTATCCAGCAGGCCCACTATCCCGATAGCGAAGCCATGAAAAATACTGCTCGAAGAAGGCTGGCCTTTGACGAGCTCTTTCTGATGCAACTGGGAGTGATGGAGCGAAAGCGCCAGTGGCACGAAGGTCAGCAGAGCCACTCCTTCAAAGCCGAGCACCAGATTATACAGACCTTCATAGATTCCCTTCCTTTTACTTTAACCGGTGCCCAGAGTCGGTCCCTCAAGGAAATTGTGGCAGACCTGGAGCAACCCAGGCCCATGGGGAGGCTGTTACAGGGGGAGGTGGGGAGCGGCAAAACGGTGGTGGCCACCACCGCTCTGCTTTTAACGGTGGCCAACGGCTTTCAGGCTGCCTTCATGGCTCCCACGGAGATACTGGCGGAGCAGCACTTTAAAACCGTATGTCAGCTTCTGGGGGGCAATAACCAACCTTTAGGAGAGGAGAAACCTTTTTGGACTTATGTATCTTCCTGGTCTCAACCCCTGGTAGTGGGCCTGCTGGTAGGAAGCCTTAAGAAGAAAGATAAGGAGGAGCTGCACCGGCGCATAGCCAACGGAGCGGTGGATATCGTCATAGGCACTCACGCCCTGATACAGGAAGAGGTGGACTTCCAGCGGCTGGGCCTGGTGGTGGTGGACGAGCAGCATCGCTTCGGGGTCATGCAGCGAGCGGCCTTAAGGGAAAAGGGCATCAGCCCTCACCTTTTGGTGATGACTGCTACCCCCATCCCCCGTACTTTGGCATTGACTCTGTATGGCGACCTGGATATCTCGGTCATAGACGAATTGCCTCCGGGTAGGCAGAGAGTGACCACTAAGTCGCTGGTCTCCCATGAGAGAGGAAGGGCCTACAGGTTTATCCCTAAGGAGATTGCTCGTGGCCATCAGGCCTTCATAATATGTCCCCTAATCGATGAGTCCGAGGCAGTGGAGGCCAGGGCTGCCAACCAGGAGTATAAACGCCTTTGCCAGCAAGTATTCCCAGACCTCAAGGAGAGAATGGGACTGCTCCATGGGCGCATGAAGCCTCAGGAGAAAGAGAAGGTGATGCGCCGTTTCCGGAAGGGTGAGTTGGATATATTGGTGGCCACTCCAGTGGTAGAGGTGGGGATAGATGTGCCCAACGCCACCGTCATGCTGGTGGAAGGGGCAGATCGCTTCGGCCTATCCCAACTACATCAATTTCGTGGTAGAGTAGGTAGGGGATCGGAGAAGAGCTACTGTATCCTCCTGGCAGATTACCCTTCAGAGGAGGCCCAGGAGCGCATGGCCCTTATGGAGCGCGTCCACGATGGCTTCCTCCTGGCCGAGGAGGACCTGAAGCTTAGGGGCCCAGGGGAGTTCTTCGGCACTCGCCAGAGCGGCATTCCCGATCTTCGTATGGCGAGGCTGTCGGACGTGGCCTTGCTGGAGCTGGCCCGTAAAGAAGCCGAGGGGCTGTTACAGTCCGACCCCGATCTAAAGCAGCCCCAACATAATCTGCTGGCCCAGGAGCTGGCCAGGGAGAAGGAAAAAAGAGTGGTAGTGGCGGAGTCAAACTAAAAATGGTCATGATCAGGCATCGTATAGCAGAGCTTCTGGAGAAGGCGGCAGTGAAAGCCCAGGAGAAGGGGCTTCTTCCCTCGGTGGAGCTGCCGGAGATGACGGTGGAGCGCCCCCAGAACCCCCAGCACGGCGACTACGCCGGCACGGCAGCCCTTAAGCTGGCTAGGGCGGCTCGCATGAACCCCCTTACTATCGCTGAGAACCTGGCTAGCCTTCTTGAGCCCATCGAGGAGATAGAGAGGATAACCGTCGTGCCGCCGGGGTTCATTAACTTCTCTCTCAAGGACGACTGGTTGAAGCGGCAGGTGGAGACTATCCTGACCGCCGGAGAGGAGTTCGGCAACTTGGACCTGGGCAAAGGGGAGAGGGTGCAGGTGGAATACGTAAGTGTGAATCCCACTGGCCCCCTCCACGTGGGACATGGGCGGGGCGCTGTATTGGGCAGCACCTTGGCCAACATCCTCGCTGCCGCGGGCTACTCGGTGCAGAAGGAGTATTACATCAACGACGCCGGGACCCAGATAGAGGCATTTTATCGTTCGGTGTATGCCCGCTATCTTCAAGCCCTGGGTGTCGAGGCCGAGATGCCCTCGGAAGGGTATTTCGGGGACTACGTTAACGATCTTGCCCGAGAGATAATCCAGGAGAAGGGCGAAACATACAAAGGGCTTCCCCATGATCAGGCCCTTCAGGAGATAGGGCGTGTGGGGCTGGAGAAGATGCTTAACTCCATCAAGTCGGACCTGGAGCGAATGAGGGTGGAGTTCGATGTGTGGTTCAGCGAGACGAGCTTGTATGAGGAGGGGCAATACACCAGGGCTATAGATATCCTCCGCAAGGGCGACTATATAGCTGAGAAAGAGGGGGCCACATGGTTCGTGTCCACCGCTCTGGGAGAGGATAAGGACAACGTCCTGGTGCGCAGCAGCGGTGCCCCTACCTATTTCGCCTCCGACGTAGCTTATCATTACAACAAATTCCTCGAACGAGGTTTCGATAAGGTGATAAACATCTGGGGGGCAGACCATCAGGGCCACATATCCCGAATGAAGGCGGTGGTGGGCGCTCTAGATATAGACCCGGAACGGCTCCAAGTGATAATATCCCAGATGGTAATGTTGCGGCGTGGTGAAGAGGTACTCAAGGTATCCAAACGCACCGGGGATATTGTCACCCTGGGAGAGCTTCTCGATGAAGTGGGCCCCGATGTTACCAGGTTCTTCTTCCTGGGCCGCTCCGCCGATAGTCAGATGGACTTCGATCTGGAGCTGGCTAAAAAGCAATCGGCGGACAATCCTGCCTACTATGTCCAATACGCCCACGCCCGCATATCCAGCATTCTGAGGCTGGCCCAAGAGAAAGGCATCGACTACGGTGAGGGCGACGCTTCCCTCCTCTCCACCGATCCAGAGCTCACCCTTATCCGACAGATGCTTATCCTTCCCGAGCTGGTGGAGAGTACCGCTCTCACCCTTGAGCCTCAGCACCTGCCTTACTATGCTCAAGAGCTAGCCACCCTTTTCCACGGATTTTATGAGCAGTGCCTTGTCATCTCCGATGATGAACCCCTAACCCGTGCTCGCCTGAAACTGGTGAGGGCAGCCCAGATAGTCCTGGCCAAGACCCTGCACCTCATGGGCATGTCGGCCCCCGAGCAGATGTAAAGGGCCCGGGATAACGACGTTATTTAGCACTCGCCAAGCATAATGTCTCCCTTTGATGCGTTACCTAATTAAGAAGGCAGCCTTTTGCCTATTCTTTCCCTCCCTAACCCACCCCGTAGACCTCTTAATTGAATATATGTCTCTTTGATAATAAAGAATAAAATCCCTGCATCCTAAACAGAGGCTTGGGGGTGGGTGGGTAGGGATATATACGCTATAAGGTAAGCTGACCTCAAAGGTGCGCCTTTTATATAAAGAGCTTTGTATGAGTGTTGTCAAAGGCTACAAGTTCTTTATCACCCTAGCTCACCCATGGCGCGTCGTCTTCTTGTCTGAAGAGCCCCTTTTGTGTTAGACTTCCCTAGTCAATCACGGGTATCTAACTGATTTTATCCCAACGTAAGATAGAGAGGCTCTTGGCATAAAAATGGCGAAGAAGAAAAAGGGCCGCATTTTCTCTGGAATGCGCCCCACAGGCAGGCTGCATATCGGAAATTATCTAGGCGCTCTCCAGAACTGGATCTCCTTGCAGGATGAATACGACTGTATCTACTGCGCTGTGGATGTGCATGCCCTCACCTCCATGGAGGAGACCGATAAGCTTCAAGAGAACATCCGTGAGATGGTGCTGGATTGGCTGGCGGTGGGGCTGGATCCCCAAAAGAGCATCCTCTTTGTTCAGTCCCATGTGCCCGAGGTGATGGTTCTTCACACCCTCCTCGGCATGGTAACGCCCCATAGCTGGCTGACCAGGGTGCCCACCTTCAAGGAGAAGGCTCGAATGCAGCCGGAGAACATCAACTATGGCCTGGTGGGCTATCCCGTGCTGATGACCGCCGACATAATCCTTTATAAGGCGGACACCGTACCCGTGGGGGAGGACCAGTTGCCCCATCTGGAGCTAACCCGAGAGATTGTGCGGCGTTTTCACTCTCTCTTCGGGCCAACTTTCCCTGAACCCCAGGCCAAACTCACCGAGACCCCCCTGGTTTTAGGGTTGGACGGAAATCAAAAGATGAGTAAGAGCCTTGATAACCACATCGAGCTGGCGTCTACCCCCGAGGAGACCCGATCAAGGGTGATGACCGCCGTCACCGACCCTCAGAGGAGATATATCACCGACCCCGGCAGACCCGAGGTGTGCAATGTCTACAGCCTGCATAAGTTCTTCAACCCCGTCAAATTGGAGGATATAGCCTATAAATGCCGAAATGCCCTCAGGGGCTGTGTGGACTGCAAGGGGATCTTGATAGATGGAGTAAATCATGATCTGGAACCTTTTCGGGAGCGGAGAAAGGCCCTTGAAGAGAAGCCAGACTATGTTAAAGAGGTGCTGGAGGATGGCGCTAATCGGGCCCGCGTTATAGCTCAGGAGACTCTGGCCGAGGTAAAAGAGAAGATGGGGCTGATGTAAGGGGTCTTGATGGTAGATCTGCCCAATTCGAGAAATGGAATGAAAGCTCTAGATGTGGCCATCCGGGCGGCAAAGGAGGCCGGGCGCATCATCGTTGAGCGTTACCGCAGCGATATCAAGGTGCAGCATAAGGGAAGGGGTAACATCGTAACCGATGTAGACCTCTTGGTGGAGCGGGAGACCATTGCCTTTCTACGAGAAGAGTATCCCACCCACGGCATTCTATCCGAGGAATCTGTGAAGGAGGAGAGCAGCAGCGGTTACATGTGGATAGTGGACCCGCTGGACGGCACCCGCAACTATGCCTCGGGGGTGCCCATGTTTTCGGTGAATCTGGCTCTTGTTCTGGACGACGAGGTGATTCTGGGAATAACCTACGATCCCCTTCGCGACGAGCTGTTTTGGGCTCAGAAGGGGGGAGGGGCTTTCCTCAACGATGCCCCCATATCGGTCTCCTCCAATGAGACGGTGAAGGCCTCTTTGATAGGCTCTGATATGGGCTACGACGACGAGAAGGCCCGCCGAGCCCTGGAGCTGGTCCTCGCCCTGTGGCCAGGGATGCAGAGCATGCGCATCATGGGCTCCGCCGCCCTGGGGCTGGCCTATGCCGCCTGCGGCAGGCTGGACCTCTACTTTCATCACAGTCTCGCCCCTTGGGACATCGTCAGCGGCATCCTCCTGGTGAAGGAGGCCGGCGGCGTCATCACCGACCGAGACGGCGGCCCGGCGGGCATCCACAGCAGCGGGGTCATCGCCTCCAACAAGGCCATCCACGCCGACTTTCTGAAGCTAACCGAGGGCCTGGCATGGCGGAGCTAAATTAAATAAAGCTATACCACGGCGTCGGCGTCTATCTCCACCAGCATATCGGGGTCGGCCAGGGCATCAACGCCTATGAGGGTACATGCGGGGCGGATGTCGCCAAAGACCTCGCCGTGGGCCTTGCCCACCAGCTCCCAGTTCTTGTGAACATCTATTACATATACCCTAGTGCGAATGACGTTCTCAAAGGAGGCTCCCACCTTTCCCAGCATCTCCTGGATTATCTCTAAGATCTTCTTCGTTTGGGCGTAGGGGTCTCCCTTACCCACCACCTTCCCCTCCAGGTCTATGGCGGTGGTGCCGCACACCGCCACTATGTTGGATACGTTGTCCATCCGCACCGCCCTAGAGTATCCTATGATGGCCTCATAAGGTCGCCCCGACGAAATATTCTTCCTCTGTGGCATAGTCCCCTCCTATACGTAGTGTGATGACTGGAATGGTCGCACTCCAGAGCTGGTTCCTCTAATTATTTAATGGGTGGCTTTAGCTTATGCCAGCCGGTGGCCTGCTCGTAGGCGTAGGCTATGCGCAGAAGGGTCTCCTCGCTGAAGGGCTTGCCCGTGATCTGCATACCCACCGGCAGCCCGAAGGAGAATCCCGCCGGCACCGAGATGGCAGGGATGCCTGCTATGTTGGCGGGAATGGTGAGGATATCGTTCATATACATCTGGAAGGGGTCTTCCACCTTCTCCCCCAGCTTGAAGGGTGGGGTGGGGGTGGTGGGGGTTACCAGGGCGTCGTACTTTTCGAAGGCGGCATCGAACTCCCGCTTTATCAGGGTCCGCACCTTCTGAGCCTTGAGGTAATAGGCGTCGTAATAGCCCGCTGAGAGGGCATAGGTGCCCAGCATGATGCGGCGCTTCACCTCGGGGCCGAAGCCGTACTGGCGGGTCTTCTCCATGGCCTCCCAGATGT
>JAZGDP010000135.1:0-3469 GCA_036477885.1 Dehalococcoidia bacterium | reverse complement strand
TCCCCTCAGCCCCCCCGACCCTCGCTGGGCGGATGGTAATGTGGTGACCAAGCTGTGCCTGGTGCCAAAACCTTATCAGAAGCCTCACCCTCCGCTATGGATGGTCACCGATACCGACCGCTCCATCGCCTTCGCCGCGCAGCACGGCCTGAAGGTGATCACGTGGCAGCCGCCCCCCCTCATGCTGCGTCAGCGGTTCCAGATGTATGCCGACGTGCGCTCCGCTGCTGAGGGGCGGACATATGCCCTGGGAGAGGACGTGGCTTCGATGCGTACTACCTACGTCGCTCCAACCATGGAGGAAGCACGACGCGACGCTGAGCGCGGGGTACTGATGACCTTCGGCTGGAGCCAGTACCGTCGTCCCCTTCACGCCTTCATGAACCCTGGGGAGGAACTTACCCCAGATATGAAGCTGGACTGGGACTTCCTCGAGAAGCGCAGCCTGTTGGTGGGCACCCCAGAGTACGTTACTGAGAAGATCCAAGAATTGAAAGAGCTACTAAATCTTGATTACTTCATGACCTACACCGCGCTGCCCTGGATCCCCCACAAGAAAGTCATGCGAAGCCTCGAGCTGTTCGCCTCGAAGGTGATGCCCCACTTTAAAAAGACTGAGGAGGCGGTCAGCCCAGATGCCTCAGCTCAAAGATGATAGCCTCCCAGCTTGACTTGTTACACGTAATCGTGTATAATCCCCTCACCAAAGCCCACTAAAGAGATACCCCCGGGCTTGGCCATGGGGATAAGGACCCTTTCAGAAGGTTTGGCATCCCTGTTGCCCTTGCTTTAGGGGCTGGGAGAGAAGGAGGCCGATAGCCCCAATGCCTTTTGCATGCGGCGAGGATGAGGGTCGGATGAGGAAGAGAGGGCTCGAGGCATCTTTGCCCCAGGGGGTGATTTACGCCCTGGGGTTCAGCACCGGGAGCAGGGAGGGGTACCTTAATTTACTGAAGGGGTGGGCGGTCATCCATATCCCAGAAGAGGAGAGATGCCGGAGGCCGTTGGGCTGAGTCCCCCGGTTGCCAGCAGGGGAAGGGATTTTTTAAAAACCCGTGAATACACGTAATAGTGTAATATCCGGCAGTGGTGTTGTATGAAATATCATGAAAAGGCCTTGGCCAAGGCCTGGCGAGGACAGCAGGTGGATGGAGAGAATCTAATAACCAGTCAAGGGCAGCGGCTTCAGGTGGTCTATCCGGGGAGGGAGAGCTGGGATGAGGGGCCCGATTTTAGAGGGGCCATCATGGCAGTGGAGGGAGGGGAGCTTCTGAAGGGAGATGTGGAGCTCCATATAAGGGCCAACCAATGGAGGAGCCACGGCCATCATCGGAACCCTCTTTACAATAGGGTGGTGCTCCACGTGGTCTTGTGGAACGATAACGGAGATCTCACCTACCTGGAGAGTGGGGCTAAGGTGCCTATCCTGGAGCTACAGTCGTGTCTCAAGGCACCCCTGGAGGAGGTCTCCTTAATGGAAGGGGTGGACTACGCCTTCCACCGCCACTGCCGAAGAGGGGCTGCCCAGTTGGGGCCCGACGCTTTGGGGGAGGTGCTGGACAGGGCCGGCCAGGACAGGTTTCTCTGGAGGACGGCGCAGTACGAGGCAGTCCTAAGCCTTGGAGATCCCAGCCAGGCTCTATATGAAGGGTTGATGGAGGCCCTGGGATACAGCAAGAATAAAGGGGCCTTCAAGGAGCTGGCTCAACGTTTGCCTCTATCGGTTCTGGAGGGATACGCCGGTGGGAAGCCCGAGGATGAGGCCCTCCTCATCCTTCAGGCCCTGCTGTTGGGAGAGGCAGGGCTTTTACCCTCCCAGCGTAGAAGCCACCGTGATGGGGATGAAGATGGGGGAATAGCAAGGAGTTTGGAGGAGATATGGAGGAGGTGGGGAGCGGGGGATGCCATGGCCGAGGGTAGCTGGCGATTCTTCAGGGTGAGGCCGGAGAACCTCCCTCCTAGACGCATCGCCGCCGCGGGTTACCTACTGCTTCGATTCTTGAAGAGAGGGCTCCTGGAGAGCTTGGAGGCTACCATTAGGGATAGGAAGATACGGAAGGCTCCTAGGCAGTTGGAGGAGGATTTGGTGGTAGGGCCTCAGGGCTACTGGGGGCGTCACTACGACTTTGGTGTTAGGGCGAGGGCCGAGACGGCCCTAATAGGCCTGGGGAGGGCGGCGGAGATGACGGTGAACGGGGTGCTTCCCTTCTTCTGGGCTAAGGCCAACGGCGATGAAGGGCTAAAACAGCGGGTGGAAGAGCTATACTCCAGCTATCCAAAGTTGCCCGGCAACTACATCACCCGGGAGATGTTCCAGCAGCTTTTCCCCCAGGGGGATGCCAGGGTGGTAAACTCGGCACGGCGCCAGCAGGGGCTGATCCATCTATATAAAGGGGCTTGCTGGGAGCGTAGCTGTAGCTCCTGCCCCATCGGCGGCTCCCAGATGTAGATAGTTAATTCGCTAAAAATTTCTCTTGTCCTTATACCATCTTCTTATGGTGCCCTGGGGAATATGGGTTGCTTCGGAGGTCAGCTTAACCCCAAAGTATTTGGCCGCCCTAACGACCCTGCTCCTTGTGGCCAGATTATATTTCACCCCCCTTTCGTAGCCACAACAGGTACAGAAGGTCTTTCTCCCGAATTTGTTTAATAGGAAATGACAGTTGGGACAGAAGGCCTTGCCAAGGCTCTCCATATTCAACACCCCTACACCGGAAGCTTATTCAACCTTATCATACGCCCTTTCCTAAGGCCCGGTCCAAGTTGAAGGCGGCGCTGATGAGGGAGAGGTGGGTAAAGGCTTGAGGGAAGTTGCCCAGGGCCTCGCCGGTGGGGCCTATCTCCTCGGCGTATAATCCCAAGTGGTTGGCATAGCTCAACATCCTCTCGAAGAGGAACCTGGCCTCATCCAGGCGCCCGGCGCGGGTCAGGCACTCCACCAGCCAGAAGGTGCACATAGAGAAGGCCCCTTCCTCCCCCACTATGCCGTCGCTGATTCCTCTCTTCACATCGTAGCGATAGACCAGGCTATCGCTGGTGAGGTCACGTATTATGGCATCGATGGTGGATAGCATCATAGGGTCGGTGGGAGACATGAAGAACACCAACGGCATGATGAGAGTAGATGCATCCAGGCTGTCGGAATCGTAGTGCTGGACGAAGGCCTGTCGCTGGGGATTCCAGCCTCGTTCCATGATCTCCTCGTAGATGGCGTTGCGCTCCTTTAGCCACAGGTCACGGTCTGCGGGGAAGGAGCGCTTTCCCGCCAGGCGCAGGCCTCGATCCAAGGCCACCCAGCACATGAGTTTCGAGTATACGAAATGCCGGCGGCCTCCCCTCACCTCCCAAATTCCGTCATCGGGCTCCCTCCAGTGGCGAGCGACCCAGTTTAGCATCTCCCGCAGATGTTGCCAAAGGTCGTAAGAGATGGGGGAGCCGTATTTGTTGTAGAGGTAGACCGCGTCCATCA
>JAZGDP010000134.1:0-9483 GCA_036477885.1 Dehalococcoidia bacterium | reverse complement strand
TATGGTCCTGGGAAAGGTGCTGGATTTGTCGAGCTCATATCTTATGATTATCTGTAGCCCCATGGATAAGCAAAACGGTCTTTCCCTTTTTCACCCCGGCCTCCGCCTCTGGGGGATAGGTGTAGTTGACCCTGCGCCCTTCGATAGTAGCGTACATTTTTAGTCCACCTCCTTCGAAAATAAAACTTAATGTTTCACCAGAACAAGAGGTCTCAATGACCACTCAGATCAAAGGCTATCAAGAAACCTGGAGATGACCGTATTGAACTTATCGGTCTGTTCCGCCATAACCATGTGGCCAGCATCAGGGATTATCTCCATTTGGGCGTGGGGGATGCGAGATTTAATCTGTCGGGACTCATCCAACCAAGGCTCCTCTTCACCACAGAGAATGAGAACGGGCAGTCTTATCCTATCTAGCTGATCCACGATGTCGAAGCTGTTACAGGCCTCGGTCACCCCCAATTCAGCCCAAGGATCGGTGGACATAGTCTCCCTTATCACCCGTTCCACCGTTTGAGGAGGGGTCTTGGAGGAAAAGAGGATCTTCCTCTCCTCATCCAGGGCTCTTTGAGGGTTGCTTCTCCAGAGCTCCAGCGCCTCCCGAGTATAGAATCCCCAGCGGGCCCCCGAGCCTACCAAGATCAACGCCCTAAGCTTCTCCTGGTGGTGCAAGGCGTATTCCAGGGCTATAGAGCCTCCCACAGAGTGGCCGCAAAAGACGAAAGGAGGAAGCTTCATAGCTCCTACGAAGTCCCTTATGAACTCCCTAAAATGGCCCATTTCATATATAGGAGGCCCCTCTGACCTGCCGAACCCTGGCAGATCCACAGCAACGCCAGTGTATTTACGGGCGAAAAACTTAAGCTGATGTGCATATATATTGAGGCAGCTATCCCCTCCGTGGAGGAAGAGGATAGTTTGGCCCTCCCTGATGCTCCCCTTACCCTGAGAAGAATGCATTTCGTAGTGGACTCTTCGCTCATTCACAGAGATGAGAGGCATGTCCGCTCCTTTGGGCAAGACAACTTTAAAGGTTCACCCCTTGATTACCCCTATGGGCCTGGTCCTGGCCACCTTGCGAGAGATACCGGCTTTGTCGGCCACCTCCACCACCTCCTTAACGTCCTTATAGGCCTCCGAGGCCTCCTCCAGCAGGCCGTCCCTGCTCCCGGCCTTCACCACTATCCCCTGATTAGCCAGACGCTGGGCTATATCCACCCCTTTAAGCAGGCGTTTGGCACCAGCACGGCTCTGCCGACGACCGGCACCGTGGCAGGTGGAGCCAAAGGTCTCCTCCATGGCTCTCTCCGTGCCCACCGCTATATAGGAGTAGCGACCCATATCGCCAGGGATGAGGACAGGTTGGCCTACGGAGCGGTAAATGGCTGGGGTATCGGAGTGGCCGGGGGGAAAGGCCCTGGTAGCCCCTTTGCGATGCACACATAGGGCCACCTTCTTTCCGTCAACGGGGTATTCCTCTATCTTGGCTATGTTATGCGCCACATCGTACATCTGTTTTATACCCAACTCTCGCCAGTTCCTGCCCAGAACTCTGGCGAAGGCCTCCCGAACCCAATGGGCTATGCACTGGCGATTGGCCCAGGCGAAGTTGGCACCACAGCTTAACGCAGCTAAATAATCTTTCCCTTCGGGAGAGCGCACCGGGGCACAGGCCAACTGGCGGTCTGGCAGCTCGATGCCATATTGCTTAACTGCATGTTCCATGACCTTTAAGTAATCGCCACATATCTGGTGGCCTAAGCCCCTGGAGCCACAGTGGATCCATATAACCACCTGACCTAGGCTATGGAGGCCCAGCGTCGCCGCAGCCTTGGAGTCATAGATCTCATCCACCACCGCCACTTCCAAGAAGTGATTGCCCGAGCCCAGTGTCCCCAGTTGGGTGTAACCCCGCTCTTTAGCTCTCTTGCTCACCTTATCGGGATCGCCCCCCTTCATACATCCCCCCTCCTCCGTTACCTCCAAATCCCCTGGTTCGCCGAAGCCCTGCTCCACCGCCCATTTAGCCCCGTTCTCCAGAACTTGGTTTATTTCGATGCCTTTGAGCTTTATCCTGCCACCAGTACCCACACCGGAGGGTACATCCCGATAGAGCTGGGAGACCAGCTCCTTAAGCTTGGGCCTCACCTCCTCCTCCAAGAGTTCGGTATGTAAGAGACGCACTCCACAATCGATGTCGAATCCCACCCCTCCCGGGGATACCACTCCATCCTCCACCCGAGTGGCCGCAACACCACCTATGGGAAAGCCGTATCCCCAATGGATATCCGGCATAGCCATAGAGGCCCTAACAATGCCCGGTAGGCAGGCAACATTGGCCACCTGCTCCAAGGACTGATCATCCCTGATGGTCTCCATCATTGCATCATCGGCGTATATAATGCCTGGGACTCGCATCCCTTGTTTATAGTCCTTAGATATCTCCCAGCGATAATCGTCTAGCTTGCGTAGATGTCCTTCCCATTTAGATGACATGCCTATCCTCTCTAAACCATCCCTCACCTATTATATATCCAATATAATTCTAACCCGGAAAAGATCGTTCCGCTCAACCTTAAGCATATGATAGGTAGCCGCCTTAACACCCGTCTTTAGGTGATGCCGGGAAGGTTCGATCTTCTCTCCATAACAAAGGGCGTGGATTCTGTCTTTCTCTATCTCCTTTATATCGAACCTTTTGAATATCATGTGCTCTACATCGAAAAGATAGATTAGCTCGTTCAGCCAGCCCACCAGGAGGGATTCCACATCCCCGGCCTCTACCTCTACTTCCCGAACATCTTTCTCCACCACCTCCTCCGGCTCCACCATTACGCTCAGCATACCCAAGGCGGCGTTGGCAAAGGCCTCCTTAAGGTCTCTGCCCCAGGCCAAAATACCTACATCGGCGGTGTGCTCCGTAAGCTCATACTTTTTCATCCAATTTAATATTACACCGATGTAAAGAAACTGTTTTATTATATCAGCGGGGTAGCTAGCCTTCAAATATGAGCCTTTCTTGACTATGCCTGCCCGACATGACAAAATAAACTTATAGAGGCTATAAAATTTACTTATTAGGAGGGGGGACGATGGCCGTAGAAGAGTCTCTGCGTTTGACCAGCCTGACCAAATCTGGGGGTTGAGCCTCCAAGTTCAGTCCTGAGGACCTGGCGCAGGTCCTGCGTCAGCTACCGGTACAGAGGGACCCCAATCTATTAGTGGGCACCAGCACCTCCGATGACGCCGCCGTCTACAAGCTGAGCGAAGATATAGCCCTGGTGCAAACCATGGATTTCTTCCCTCCCATAGTGGACGACCCATACAGCTTTGGGGCGGTGGCCGCCGCCAACTCCTTAAGCGATATCTACGCCATGGGGGCACGTCCCCTCATAGCCTTAAACATAGTGTGTTTCCCCGCGGATTTGCCCATGGAGCTGCTGGCGGGGATACTAAAGGGCGGCGCCGAAAAGGTGGCAGA
Organism: Dehalococcoidia bacterium; assembly: GCA_036477885.1. GTDB lineage: Bacteria > Chloroflexota > Dehalococcoidia > JAZGDP01 > JAZGDP01 > JAZGDP01. The sequence continues at coordinate 5,999 of JAZGDP010000134.1, read as the reverse complement.
GGCGGGTGCTATCATTGCTGGGGGCCACACCATAGATGATGAGGAACCCAAATATGGCCTCGCCGTTACCGGTATCGTTAAACCCGGCGAGCAACTGAGCAATGCCACCGCTAAAGCGGGAGACCATCTTATATTGACCAAGCCAATAGGCACTGGCATCATGGTTAACGCTATAAAGGGCAGACTGGTCGGAAAAGATGCAGAGGACGGACTGGTGCATATTATGAGCACCCTCAACAAGACGGCGTCGGGGATCATGGTAAAGATAGGGGTCAACGCCTGCACCGATGTCAGCGGGTTTGGACTGCTGGGGCACCTTCGAGAGATGAGCGAGGGCAGCGGGTTGGGAGCGGTGGTACGCCTTTCCCAGGTACCCATAATAAAAGGGGTATGGGACATGGCCGCTAAAGATATATTCCCCAAGGGGACTCGCCGCAATCTTAAGTCCCTGGAAGAGGTGGTGGTATGGGACACCAGCCTATCTCAGGAGGCCAGGCTGGTGTTGAGCGATGCCCAGACATCGGGGGGCCTTTTAATGGCCGTTCCCCCGGATAGGAGTAGGGCTTTGCTCGATGCCCTTCACAAGGCAGGAGTCAACGCTAGTATAATAGGGGAGATGGCTAAGGACGGAGACCCCAATATACAAGTTCTGCCGTGAGGACGAAGCCGGGATTGTAGAGGTTCGGGTTGTTTTACCTCGAGAAACAGTTTGCCGACGAGATAATTGCCCATGCTTTAGAGGATGCCCCCAACGAATGCTGCGGCATAGTGGCCGGAGTCAATGGCGAGGTCAAGAAGCTCTATCGCACCACCAACACTGAGCACAGCCCTGTAAAGTACAACATAGACCCCCAGGAGCTGTTCCAAGCCTACAAAGAGGCGGAGGAGAAGGAGTGGGAATTTTTGGCCTTCTACCATTCCCATACTGCTAGTGAAGCCTATCCCTCTCCCACCGATGTGCATCTTGCCGCCTGGCCAGATTGCATTTATATCATCGTATCCCTAATGAACAGGGACACCACGGTGATAAGAGCCTTCAAAATAGTGGACGGTCAAATCCAGGAAGAGGAGCTTCAGATAATATAAGCCTAAAGTACCATTCCCGGCCCACTTCGCCTCTTTCTGTCTAGCCCGACGCCGAGCATCCGCAGATGCTGCGTGTGTCGTCCCACCCTCCCGCCTCCGGCGTCTGTCTAAAAGGCTCGGGTCTTCTTTCCCGCCCCGAAAGGAATGGATATTTAAAGAAGCCTAAGGGGCGGGTTGGGAGGGAAAAACACGTAGGCGCTGGCAGCATTTACACACAACCTTTTCTAAAGGAGCATATCTTCGTCTAGGCTTATCCTGTTGACTTGGTTATCCCACCCACCCTCGGTGACGCTGCGCTGTGGACCAAGGCTACCTCCCGTGGGTTGCAATGAAAGGTTTGACCGCTAATCACGAAGCTTTTAAACAACGGATCCGCCCTAATAATTGGGGCGGATTCTCATATGACACCCGATCTTGACTCTACCAATGTTCGTCTATTTCACCACCAATTTCCCAGTAAACCCGTGAAGCTCGTGGCAGATGATGAACACCCCTATCCTGTCTGGGGTGAATTCAAATAGACTGATCTCCCTCGGCCTTACGTTGATATCTTCGGGGACGTAGAAAGGCTCAATGGACACCCTGTGCTCTGCAATTAGGCTGATGTTATGGATCGTTACCGGAATACCATTCTGCGCCACCAATCTGTCAGGAAAGATCCGAAAATCATCTACGCTATGGATGAGCGCGAACATCTGAACCCCTCTCTCTGCTGTGAGTTGCTCTGCTTCTTCCGTATTTTCTACCACTGTCAGAGTCGCCGCGAAGTGGTGGCCCACGTTGCGGATCTTGAATTCCCCAAGCTGGTCGGGGGTGAATTCTATTACGCCAATCTCGCCAGGATAGATCGCAGCCGTAGAGTCGACCCAGGGCAGGATGGTGAAACTGTTAATGTGCTCCCTATGGAGCCTCGTGAGGTATATCCTGACTGGAACGTCCTTGAGCACCACGATACTTCTGGGGAAGAAGCGATCCGCCGCGTAATTCTCTATCAGTGCAACCTCCTGGAAGGTTTGCTCTTCCACCATCGCCTCGGGTAGGGGCTCGCACTCCTTCAGCATCGTCTCCGGCGTGGGCTCCTCCACCATCGCCTCGGGTGTAGGCGTGGGTGGTGGCACGGGCATCCCCATTACCATGGGCCTAGGGGTTGAGGTGGGTGTAGGTGCGAGTGACACGGGCATAGGCGTGGGCTTCTCCATCACCTCAGGAGTAGAAATTGGCGTGGGAGTCAGAGTTGGAGGAGGGGAAGGCCCAGCGCAGCTTGCTAAGAACAAGCCAAGAGAAATAATCCCACCTACAGTGATCCACGGGTTGCTGTGCCTTAGGATCTTCGTAAGACCTACCTCCTCTGGGTCTGGCTGCATCAAACCGCTTTCCTGGCCAGTCAAACATAATCTTTCGGCCTTAGATATATACGCTCAGGTAGGACTTTTGGATTTATAGGCAGTTCAAAGGGGCATAGCATAGTAGGAAAGAGTTTGGCAAATCGTCATACGCCTGAATGATGCCACTGAAAGATTACGCCACAATTGAAAATCTTAACTAATAGATTAGATATATACGCTCAGGCAGGGTTTTTGGATTTATAGGCAATCCAGAGGGTATAAATAGATCGGAATAGGCTATCGGGCTTCCCGTCTTACCAGCCAGTACTCCAGACTATCGATCAGCGCCTGCCAGCTGGCCTCGATGATATCGGAGGAGCTGCCCACGGTGCGCCAGCGATCTTCACCGTCGCTGGACTCGATAAGGACCCGCACCTTGGAAGCCGTCCCCTCGGTCTCGTCGATGATGCGTACCTTATAATCGGTCAGCTCCACCGCCGCCAGGCTGGGATAGAACTGGAGCAGGCCTTTACGCAGGGCCTTGTCCAGGGCATTGACAGGCCCGTCACCCTCGGCGGCGGTATGGATAATATCGTCTCCCACTTTCACTTTAACCATGGCCTCGGCCAGAGGTGCCTCCTCATCATCGGTTAAAGTAGGGGAACGACGGCGTTTCTCCACCATGACCATGAAATCCACCAGTTCGAAGGGCGGTTGGTAGTCTTCCTGGGCTCGACGCACCAGGAGCTCAAAGGAGGCCTCGGCCCCCTCATATTGAAAGCCCTGATTTTCCAGGGTCTTGATCTGCTCCAGCAGCCGTTTGGCTCTATCCCCCTGGAGAAGGCCCTCGATACCCAATTCCTTGGCCTTAGATATAACATTGCCCCGCCCCGAAAGCTCCGATACCACCACTCGTTTGGTGCTGCCCACTAGCTCGGGGGGAATATGTTGATAGCTCTCCTCCAGCTTCGCTACCGCCGAAGCGTGAAGTCCAGCTTTATGACTGAAGGCGCTGGTGCCCACATAGGGCTGGTATTGATTGGGGGGAAGATTTGCTATTTCGCTTACGTAATGGGACACCTCGCTTAATCGGTTCAACTGCTCGTCGTCTATAGAGTCTATGCCCATCTTTATCTTCAGGTTGGCTATGATGGAGCATAGATTGGCGTTGCCACAGCGCTCGCCATAGCCGTTGATGGTTCCTTGAACATGGACGGCCCCCGCCTCCACAGCGGCTAAGCTGTTGGATACCGCCACATCGGAATCGTTGTGGGCGTGGATGCCCAAGGGCACCTTCACCGACTCCCCCACAGCTCTAACGACGTTAAAGACGGTGGAGGGAAGGGTGCCTCCGTTGGTATCGCACAGGACTACACAATCGGCCCCCGCCTCGGCCGCCACCTGAATCGTTTGCAGGGCATACTGGGAGTTATTCTTAAACCCGTCGAAGAAATGTTCGGCGTCGAAGAAGACAGTGCGCCCCTTCTCTTTGAGGAATCGGATGGTATCGGCGACCATATCCAGGTTCTCCTCAAGGGTCGTCTCCAGAATGCGAGTAACGTGGAGGTCCCAGCTCTTGCCCACCAGGGTGATCACCCTGGTTTGGGCGTCCAGGAGGCCACGAACGTTAAGGTCATCCTCCACCGAAGCTCCGGCGCGACGGGTGCTGCCGAAGGCGGCGATGGTGGCTTTAGCTAAAGAAAGGCTCTGGGCCCTGACAAAGAACTCGGCGTCTTTGGGGTTGGCCCCCGGCCAGCCCCCTTCTATATAGTGAACCCCTAGCTGGTCCGGCTTCTTGGCTATGTTGAGCTTGTCCTCCACCGAGAGGGATATGCCTTCGGCCTGGGTCCCGTCTCTTAGAGTGGTATCATATAGTTCGACTTTAGCCACTAAATACACCTATCTATATATTCAACGAAGGTTGCTCTAAGGCAACCGACAACCAAAGCACGCTATAGTATATCATTGGCGACGCTTTTCATCAAAAGGCTCTTCAGATTCCTTTGGCGACAAGCTCTCCCATCTCCTGGGTGCCCATTGCCTTCATACCCTCGGCCATTATATCGGGGGTGCGGTAGCCCTCCTTAAGGACCTCCTCCACCGCCCTCTCCACCGCATCCGCTTCCCGTGGCAGGCCTAAGGAGTAGCGCAGCATCATGGCCACGCTCAGTATGGTGGCTATGGGATTGGCCTTATCTTGTCCAGCGATATCGGGGGCGGTACCGTGGACGGGCTCATAGAGGCCCAAGAGTCGCCTGGTACCCTGGCCGGAGCTTGCAGCCAGCTCTTTGGTACCCAGGCTAGCCGAGGGCAGCATGCCCATAGAGCCCGCCAGGATGGAGGCCTCGTCGGTGAGGATATCGCCGAAGGTGTTCTCGGTAACGATGACATCGAAGTGGGCGGGACGGGTTATGAGCTGCATGGCGCAGCTATCCACCAGAATGTGCTCTAAGGAGACATCGGGATATTCCCCTGCCAACTCCAGGGCTATCTCCCGCCACAGGCGAGAGGACTGCAGGATGTTGGCCTTGTCCACCGAGGTTAGCTTTTTGCGGCGGCTACGGGCCAGCTCGAAGCCTACCCTGAGGATGCGTTTCACCTCCTCTTCGGAGTAGGCCATGGTGTCCACCGCTCGCCTTCCTCTAGAGGTGGCCCAGCGCTTCTTGGGTTTGGCGAAATAGAGGCCGCCAGTGAGCTCTCTTATCACCACCATGTCCACCCCCTGAAGGAGGGCAGGCTTTAAGGGGGTCGAATCGGTGAGGGATGGATATACCTTTACAGGACGTATGTTGGCGAAGAGCTTCAGCTCCTTGCGGAGGGTCAGAAGCCCCTCCTCGGGATGAACCTTGGCCCGAGGGTGATCCCACTTAGGGCCCCCCACCGCCCCGAAGAGGACGGCGTCGCTTCGACGGCATAAATCCAGGCTCTCTTGAGGCAAAGGAGTGCCGCACTCATCTATGGCACGACCGCCGGCCAAACCGTAGTGAAGGTCGAATCTATGCCCAAATTTAGCGGCCACCGCCTCCAGCACCCTGACCCCCTCCCTCACCACCTCGGGGCCTATGCCATCGCCGGGGAGCACAGCTATCTTAAATTGCACCCCTAATCCCCCTGGGCTCCCAATTTTCGCTTGGTGTATTCGATGAGCCCCCCTGCCGAGATAAGCTCCAGCATGAACTCAGGGTAGGGTTCGGCTTTGAAGCTCTTTCCTTTAGTGAGATTGTGAATCTCGCCAGCGGTGAGGTCCACTTCCAGGGTGTCGCCTGGCTCGCTCCCATCCACCGCCTCCTCACACTCCAGGATGGGCAAACCGATGTTGATGGAGTTGCGAAAGAAGATGCGGGCAAAGCTCTTGGCGATGACGCAGGAGACCCCCGCCGCCTTGATGGAGATGGGAGCGTGTTCCCGGGAGGAGCCACAGCCGAAGTTGGTGGTGGCCATGATAATGTCCCCGGGCTGCATCTTTTTGACGAACTCAGGATCCTCTTCCTCCATGCAGTGTTTGGCCAGCTCGGCGGGTTCGGAGACGCTTAGGTAACGAGCCGGGATAATGACATCGGTGTTTATATCGGCGCCGTATTTGTGAAC
>JAZGDP010000133.1:0-9207 GCA_036477885.1 Dehalococcoidia bacterium | reverse complement strand
GGATCCTGCTGCCCTCGATGTCCAAGGAGTTGAATTTGTCGCCAGTACAGCAGGGGTGGCTTGGCTCCTCGACGATGATGGCCAGCGTGGTGTTAGGCATCCCTTTAAGCTGGTGGCTGTCTAAGTGGAACGCAAAGCTGTTGACGCTAGCCGTCATGGGTATAGCGGCTCTTAGCACCTTTATTCAAGCTCTGGCTCCAACCTTTGCGATCTTGCTGATGGCTCGCATTCTCTTCGGCGGCAGCATAATCACCCTGCAACCGGCTCGCAGCATGGTGGTGCGTCAGTGGACATCTCCAAAACATATTATTGGGGTCAACGGCACCATCTCCGGGTTGGTTGCATGGGGGGTGGGTGTGGGGCTGATTCTAACCCCTTTCGTGCTGGGCGGATTGGGCGGGGATTGGAGAAAGGCCCTTTATGTCTTCGGCTTCATTATTGTCGGCGTGGCCCTCATATGGCTGGTTCTGGGTAAGACTCGAACCGTCTCCGAACCCAAAGTGTCCCACCAGGCCCATGGCGGTAGCCCTCTAGGGGTGTTGCTGAGAAACCCCCAGCTATGGATTGGGGGGCTAATAGGGCTCAGCGCAGAAGCCGTGGGTGTGGCATTTCTCACTTTCTTACCCACATATCTTCTGGAGGAGCAAGCCATCTCATTAAAGGTCGCTGGACCTCTTCTGGGTCTCTACTATATACTGTTAGGGGCATCAACCTTCTTAGTTTCCTTTTTCGCCGTCAGGTATTTAGACCGTCGGCTCATATTCTTCCTTTCAGGGCTGCTGCTGGGTGGTGGAGGCTTCGCCTTGCTGACTACCGACTCGATCCCTCTACTGGTGCTGTATGTCTTTGTTATGGGACTAGGATCAGGCATCTGGGGAATTATCCAGTCCATTCCCTTCGAGATACCGGGGATCAAGCCCAGGGAGGTGGTAATAGCCTACACCTTTGTCGAGATCTGCATCTGGTCTGGAGGAATATTAGGCCCTGTAATAGTGGGGTTCCTGCAAGAAGCCACACAGTCGCTGTTCGTAGCCCTGGCTACCATTACTGCCTTCTCCATTTTCATGCTTCTGGGCTCCTTATTACTTCCCGTGCCTCAAGCTCGGCCTCAGCCTGCGAATGGCGCTTGAGGATAGACCGGGTTATGGAGTGATGGGTTCCTTAAAAAGCATCCCCATCGGCAGCTATTTGATCAAGTTGTGCCCTGGTGTATGATCCCAGGCTTCTATAGCTAAGGTCGGTATAGTTTTTGATCCATCGCATGGCGATTTTCACCGCCTTCCGATATCTCACCTCGGCCTGAGAGTACACTCTTTGGCTATTCTCATCGCCCTCTTCTACCGTGACCTTTAACTGAACCAGGATGTCCTCGACCTCTTCCTGAAGCAATCGTTTCACCAGATCAAAATCGTGCATCTGACCTGTGCCGGCATCCCTGGCATGATGTCGAATTCTCTGGGCTATTTGTGCCACCGACATGCGCCCTGTCGCCAGGTCCTCCATCAAGGGGGGGTGGATGCCTGGTTTGCCAGCCAGGCTATCGATCCCTTTGGCGCCCCTTCCATTGAGCCACCCCTCAACATATTCGATCACCATTCTTGCGTTTCTACGCGTCCCTTCCACCGTGATGAGGCCTTCAGGAACCTTGATCTCAATGGGATAGTTGTCTGGGTTAGACATCTCGGGGGTCGGCTCCCAGCCCGATGCCCGCAAATCCTTAAAGGGTTCTGCCGCCGTTTTCATATGGAAAATATGGGCAACCCAACCCCTGAGGAAACCCTGTCTTGCCTCCCACTCTTTATCGGCCCTTATGGCCGCTGCCGCCACCTCATTGACCTCCTCATCTCTACTAGGGAGGGCCGTTGCCATGCCTCCGATGGGGACGGCTCCCCTCTTGAGACAAATAGCCACCAGTCGCCTGAAGATGTTGGCCAGAAAATCGGTAGTCTTGATGTCGACCCCAAATCGATCGGGCCAAACCGCATCGGGGTCCGTCATGACGAATTCAAAGATGCTTGCTTTAAAGTCCCATCGAGCGGCGTTCAATCCGGCCGCATAAGGCCCCAGGGCATAAAGCATCTCCTCCATCTGGTAGGCTGCGGGAAGGGATTCGATCAGGATGATGGCTCTTATGACGGCATCCTTTAAGAAGTCCAGGTGCTCTCGACTGGCATCAAAGAACTCCCGCCAGAACCCGGCCTCTTCGGCGGACTCCAATTTTGGAAGATAGAAATAGATCCCTTGCCCTCGTTCGGCTTGAGCTCTGCCGGCGTAAGAGAGGGTCAATGCTACGCCCAGTATGCTCGCAGGTATAGGAGCTCCATCTACCGTCACCTCCGGTTCATCCAGATGGAGTCCCCGTTCTCTATGCATGAAGAAGGGGAGATCCCCCTCTTCCAGTGCGTACTCCTTTTCCCTCCTGGGGTCGTAGAAAGTAAGGGTATGCTGGGCGGCCCCTGAGCGATTATGGGCTGCTTTTACCGTATCGATAAGTCGGTGTCCAGCCGAATCCTCATCATCGTCCAGATCGCCCTCTGCTCTGGTTCCATCGGGGCCGGGATTGAGGGCATTAATGAACATTCCTGTGATTGAGGCAGGACCTGATATCTCGATCCCCGGCTTCTTTAGGTCCTCGGGAACGGGAGGAACCCGCCAATCCCCCGTGTTGATCTCGGTTATAGGGAGATGGTTGGGCAGTATGCCCGTCTTAAGGGCTTTCTCCAGCACCTCAGCGCGTTTGGCACGCAATTCGTGTATTCGAGGGGTAAAACGATCATGCAAAAGCGCCAGATATTCCAGGAATTGAGGGGTGAAGAGCTGCGAGGCCCCTTCCACCGGTGTAAACCTCACTCTATCAGTTGCTGAGGCTCGTGAACTTACAGCCCTGGCCATTCCGACATCCCCCCCCACATAGACCTAAGGAGTCCTCCCTCCTTATAAATAGGGCAGCCAGGCCAGATCTAGCTAATAATTTCTAACCCAAGACTCGTCCACTTCAATGGGACTCGGCCCTGGCAACCACCCCATACCCCTCCGATTCTGCATATCTACGGCTCACCGTCTCTTTGGGGAGGAACTCCTCCTCCAGCTTCTGGAACCGCTCAAAATCTCCCATTTTGTGATGGTTCTCTGTGGGATGGTTCTCGATCATTTTTTCCAGTCGAAACTGGGCCTGCTCCTTATTATCCGCCAGGTCCTCCATAAAGTTCCACACAGCATACATGGAGGCATGAGGCGCTCCGATGGTTATGAATATGAACTTGTAGCCCATCTTACCTAGCTTATCGAAGGATAGGGGGTTGGAGCTGGCGCTCCATCGGAAGGAGGAGGAGTAGTTGAAGGCTAGGGGTAGGTTGGGCCACACCCGCTGCATTTCATTGGCAAAGGATTCAACCTCGTCCACTGCCTCGGCGCTGTTAAATTCACACCAGATCATGTCTGCGCCGGCGTCGGCGTATGCCTTACCCCGACAGATGGCCTCCTCCAGGCTGCCTCCCACGGCACCGCGAGCGTCGGTACGGGCGATGATCACGAAATCGGGGTCCTGTCTTGCCCTCACCGCGGCCCTGAACTTGCCTACCGCCTCCTCCAAGGGCAGCAGAAACTTGCCTCCCATGTGGCCGCACCTCTTGGGGGCCCGCTGATCTTCTATGTGAATCCCAGCGACTCCGGTCCTTTCAAACTCTTCCACAGTCCTCATGGTGATAAGGGCATTTCCATATCCATCGTCCGCATCGGCGATGACGGGTATGGAAACGGCGCTGGCGATGTAACGGGCGTTCATGGACATCTCGGTCATGGTGGGGAAGCCAAGATCGGCCCTCGCCAGATAAGCCAGGGAGGTAGAGTATCCACTCATATAGACTGCTTTGAGGCCCACCCTCTCTGCAATCTTGGCATCAAGGGCACAGTAGACACCCGTGGTGAAGACATAAGGCTCTTGGGCCAGTAGACGTCGGAATTCTGCTCCTTTGCTCATTTGCGTTGCCCCTCCTATCCAGTAGCGAAACCCATCACGAGTATAGTGACGGTTGTGATATAAGTCAAATTGATATTTTCTATGCTGAAGTATAGATAAACTCTATGGCTCAGCAACTCGGCGTGAGAACGGAAACCCGGAGTTCTATGGCCTGGCCTGAATACAAACGCATCGTTTTGTGTCCTACCCACACACCCTCTTGAAACCCTGGGGGAGTGTGAGGGGCACAGCCCCTCAAAAGCTTCCCGAGGGTGGGTGGGCGGGTCGATTAAAGCTTTTCGGACTAAGCACAAGAGTTATGGGCAGGATTTTAGCTGAGGGTGAACCTTAGTCTTTGATGGAGTCTTTTGATATAATTGCCCTATGAGCTTTACTAACTATCTCCTCCTCGGTGGAGGTCTGGCATCGGCCAAGGCGGCAGGCCAGCTCAGAAAACAGGCCCCCGACTCCTTTATTACCCTAGTTTCATCGGAGCCCCACCTCCCCTACCATCGCCCGCCCCTTTCCAAGGAATATTTACGAGGCGAGGGAAGTAAGGACAAGGTTTTCATAGCCTCAGAGCAGTTTTATAAGGACAATAAAGTGGATCTTATCCGGGGAGTGGCGGCCAAAAAATTGGATTTGCAAGGTAAATCGGTAACCCTGGAAGATGGGTCATCCCTGGGGTTTGAGAAGGCCCTGCTGGCTACTGGGGGTAGACCCAAAAAACTCCCCGTGTCCGGTGCCCGTTTGCCTGGAGTCTATTACTTAAGGACTGTGGATGACTCGGAGGCTATTCAAAAGGAGATCGCCCCGGGTAGGAGAGCGGTCATTGTAGGCGCCGGATTTATCGGCATGGAGATAGCCGCCTCCCTCACCCAGAAGGGAGTAGGGGTAACGGTAATAGAGGTGGCTCCCTACATCTGGAGTCGCTTCCTGGACGAGAAGATGGCCGCCTTTTTTCAGGGATACTGCGAGGAGAGGGGGATAGCCTTTCTCACCGGTGAATCGGTGGCGGAATTTCGCGGCGATGCCAGGGTGGCCCGGGTAATTACCCAATCGGGAAGAGAGATGCCCTGCGATTTCGCATGCATTGGGGTAGGAATAGACCTAAATATCGAGTTTGCCCAGGAAGCGGGCCTTAAGATAGATAACGGCATTGTGGTCAACGAGTTCATGCAGTGCTCCCATCCCGACGTCTATGCCGCCGGCGACGTGGCTAATTACTACGACCCCATATTCGAGAAGCGGAGAAGGGTGGAGCACTGGGGACATGCCGAATATACGGGTATGCTAGCTGCCCAAAACATGGCCGGCGAAGGAAAGCCCTACGACCTTCTCTCCTACGTATGGTCCGATATATTCGACCTGCACCTGGAGTTCGCCGGGGACGAAACCGAACACGACCAACTATTGGTCAGGGGAAAACACGATGAGAACTCCTTCATTGTCCTCTATTTGAAGGAGAATCTTCTCAGAGCATATTTTGCGGTCAACGCCAGCGCTCGGGAGTTTCTACCCCTTCAGAGGCTTATTCGGCGTAGGGTAGACCTCTCAAGCCATCATTCCCATTTAGAGGACAAGGAATTTAACCTTAAAACCCTTCTAGAAGCGGGTTAGATATGTTCGGCGGTTGGGATATAATTCTATCTAGAGATAGGTTAAAAGTTAGGGAGGTGTGGCATGGCTTTGCCCCTGGAAGGCATTAAGGTGGTGGACTTGAGCACCTGGCTCATGGCGCCCTGCGCCGCGGCTATACTGGCAGACTACGGTGCAGAGGTAGTTAAAATAGAGGATCCCGACGGCGGGGATTTCCTTCGCGGTATAATGTCCGCCGGCCCGATAGAGCCCACCGACATCAATTTTCCCCTGGAATTGGTCAATCGAAACAAGAAGAGTGTAGCCGTGAATTTAAAGACGGAGAAGGGAAAAGAGATAGTGTACAAGCTGGTGGAGCGATCGGACATATTCATAAGCAACTTGCGTCGGCCCTCCTTGGGGAGGCTAGCTATGGACTACCCCACCCTCTCCCGACTGAACCCCTCCCTCATCTATGCCCACATCAGCGGCTACGGCCCCAAGGGCCCCGATAAGAACCGCCCCGCCTTCGATGAGCTGGCCTACTGGGCCCGGGGAGGCTTTATGAGCGTCCTGGGCGAGCCCGACTCCCTTCCCGTTCCCCTCCACGGCGCTATGGGAGACCTGCCCAGCGGTGCCATCACCGTCAGTGGCATAATGATGGCGCTGTACCATAGAGAGCGGACGGGGGAGGGGCAGGAGGTCAACTGCTCCCTGTATGAGTGCGGCCTCTGGGCCAATGGCTGGGACGTTCAACACGGCCTGGTTACCGGCGAGGATGTGCCTCGGTCTTCTCGCAGTGACACGGGACACCCCTTATACAACATCTACCAAACCCAGGACGGGGGATGGGTGTTCTTAAATATGCTTCATGGAGATCATTACTGGGCCGACACCTGTAAGGCTCTGGGCTTGGAGGAATTGATAACCGACCCCAGGTTCGATACCCACGAAAGGAGAGTCCGGAATAGCAAAGAGGCTATAGCCCTAATAGACGCTACCATTCTCACCAAAGACAGGGATGAATGGGCCACCATCTTCGATCAGCATAACCTGGTCTGGGCTCCGGCTGCCAGTATAAAGGAGATAATACAAGACCCCCAAGCCTGGGACAACGACTACTTTGTGGAAATGGATCATCCTTCGGGCAAGCCATTGAAACTCATAGCAGCACCTTTTCAGCTGACCAAGACCCCCTCCGAGGTGAAGACGTCGTGCCCTGAGCTAGGCCAGCACACTAGGGAGGTACTGGAAACCCTGGGATATCGAGGCGATGAAATAGAGGGGCTTAAAGCTCAGAAAGTGATACTTTAAAGATCCCGACTCCGGGTAAGCCTATCCTTAATCTCCCACCGAAGTTATCAGACTGACCTCTTAAAGGGTGCTCCCTTACGAATTTACCTAGCAATCTTATCCTGTGGTATACTCCCCCTGTAAGTTTTCCGGGGGGGTGAATCGGCTTTGGCTCGTATAGATGGCCGTGCCAATAACCAGCTTCGTCCCACCCTCATTACGCCGGGTGTCCAGGCCTTTGCCGAAGGGTCGGCTTTAATAGAGCAGGGGCGAACGAAGATCATATGTACGGTGAGCGTGGAAGAGAAGGTGCCCCGCTTTCTGCGAGGAACGGGCAGAGGGTGGATAACCGCCGAATATGCCATGTTACCACGCTCCACCTCCACCCGCACTCCTAGGGACTCCTTCCTGGGCAGAACTGGAGGAAGGAATCAAGAGATTCAACGTATAATAGGGCGCTCCCTTAGAGCTATCACCAGCCTGGATGCTTTGGGAGAGATTAGCCTCATTGTGGACTGCGACGTTCTTCAAGCCGATGGGGGCACCAGGACAGCAGCCATCACTGGCTCTTATGTTGCCCTGGTGCAGGCCGTGGAGGCCTTGATGAAAAAGAAGATGCTCCCCTTTAATCCCCTACGAAGTGCTGTGGCGGCTGTGAGCGTTGGGGCGGTGCAGGGAGAGGTTTTGCTGGATCTGTGCTATGAGGAGGACTTCCACGCAGAGGTGGATTTTAACGTGGCTATGACCAGTGCAGGGAGGTTTGTCGAGGTTCAGGGAACGGCGGAGGAGAAACCCTTCTCCGGAGAGACCATGGATGCCCTCTTGGGGCTTGCCAGGGTGGGCATAAAGGAGCTCTTTAAAGTTCAGGATAAGGCCCTGAAAAATCTAAAGGGCGGGGATAAATGACGTAAGCTTGACATCATTGGGGGTTAAGTTTTAGGATTCTAATACGTTAGCTATAGTACTTATTAGCTCTTGACATTTGACATAACCTTTTTTAATATCAAACTGTTGCATGCTAAATTGACGCTAACCAGAGAGGGAGATATTGAGAAGGAAGAGCATTATATTAGATTTCTGTAAGGGAGCGGTCCACGACTTCCTGGGTAATAATTGCCCCCACATGGCTGCTGCCATAGCCTTTTATGCCTTTTTCTCCCTTTTCCCCTTGATCTTAGCGGCGGTATCCATCTTCGGCATGGTGATGGATGACGATGTCTTAGCGGCACGAGCGTCAGAGGCCATAGGAGATGCGGTGCCCGTCTCCCAGGAATTCATAGCCGACACTATTAGCGGCGTGGTGAAGGCGTGGCCCTACACCGGTGCCGTAGCTACCCTGGGGTTGCTATGGGGCGCCATGTCGGTATTCTCAGCCATAAGGAAGGGAATCAACGCCGCTTGGAGCATCAAGAGGCCTCGTTCCTTCCTTCGTGAGCGGCTGATAGACTTCACCCTTATGGTGGGCATTGGCTTGCTATTTATCCTTTCCATCTCCTCCACCGCCCTCTTAAAGGTGGCCCGAGAATTAAGCCTGGCCATCGGCGGGCCGACCCTATTCAATACAGACCTCTTCATGAGCCTATTGGTGGAGGCCATACCTCCTGTCCTCACCTTTGCTACCTTCATGGCCCTTTACAAGTACCTGCCCAACGTGCGGACCAGCTGGAAGGACGTTTGGCCTGGGGCTTTGCTGGCCACGATTTGCTTCGAGACTTTGAAAAACCTCTTCGTCTGGTACATAGGTAATTTCCCCATTTACAACCTGGTGTATGGCTCCCTGGGGACGGTAGTGGCGCTTCTTGCTTGGGCCTATTTCTCGGCGGTGATCTTAGTCTTCGGCGCTGTGGTATCTTATCAGCTCTACAAGCTGCGTATCTTGAGAAGTAGGCCGCTCAGGACCGACCTTTATGCCTCTCCTTTGGACTTAAGGCGGCTCCAGCCCATGCCTCCCAAAAAAGATGAATAAGCCATGCCCTATACCCAGGTTTGGACTTCTAACACTAGCTCTTCTCCTCTTCATTGCCGCCTGTGGCTCTGGGACTATCGTAGTTATACCCACTGAAAGGCCCAGCCCCACCGCTGACGAAGGTACAAGCATCGCCCTATCGGAGCTACTCACATCTGCCTTTCCCTCAGTGGCCGATGTGGTGCAAGAGGTCATCCCTGCCGTGGTCTCAATTGTAGTGGAATCGGTGGGCAGGGATTTTTTCCTTCAGCCCATCCCCCAAACGGGAGCGGGGTCGGGGGTTATCTTCGATCCACAGGGGTTCATCGTAACCAATAACCATGTAGTAGCGGGAGCCGACGATATAACGGTAAGCCTGCCCGATGGTCGAGTCTATGAGGCCACCATTGTGGGACGGGACCCCCTCACCGAT
>JAZGDP010000132.1:0-2859 GCA_036477885.1 Dehalococcoidia bacterium | reverse complement strand
CCTGAATCCCTCGGACTCCACCATCACCGATGATAGTCGTATACGTGCCGTAATCCCCACAATTCAATATCTGTTAGATCATAAGGCCAAGGTCATACTGTGCTCCCATCTGGGTCGTCCCAAGGGTGCCCCCGACGATAAACTGCGCATGGCCCCCGTGGGTGAGCATCTATGCAAGATCTTAGGCAGGCCTGTCTTAACCACCAAGGATTGTATCGGAGAGGAGGCCTCCAAGGGCATCAGCAGCCTAAAAGAAGGGGAGGTGCTCCTTCTGGAGAATCTAAGGTTTCACCCCGGCGAGGTGAGCAACGATCCAGAGTTTGCCAAGGCCCTGGCCTCCCTGGGGGAGATCTATATTAACGATGCCTTCGGCGCTGCCCATCGAGCCCACGCCTCGGTAGTGGGGGTGACCCAGCACCTGCCCGCCGTGGCGGGCCTTCTCATGGAGAAGGAGTTGAAGTTCTTGAGCACAGCCCTCAATAGTCCAGCGCGGCCCTGGGCAGCCATTATCGGAGGGGCAAAGATAAGCGATAAAATAGCCGTCATGGAGCATCTATTGAAGAGGGTGGATGCCCTCCTTATAGGCGGAGGCATGGCCGCTACATTCCTCAAAGCGCAGGGTAAGGAGGTGGGGTGCTCCTTAATAGAAGAGGGCAAGATCGATGCCTCTATTGAGCTAATGGACGAAGCCAGGGAAAAGGGCCTCCCTCTATTGCTGCCTGCAGATGTGGTGGTAGCCGAGGATTTCCGTGCCGATGCTCCTCACAAGGGGGTGCCTGTGGAGCAGATACCTCCAAATTGGTATATCATGGACATCGGGGAGGGCACAGTTGCCCTCTTCGAGAAACAGTTGAGGGGGTGTAAAACCGCCATATGGAACGGGCCTATGGGAGTGTTCGAGTTCTCGCCTTTTTCCAAAGGCACTCGCAGGTTAGCGGAGATTTTAGCCACCCTTGATGCCACCACCATTGTGGGGGGTGGCTCCACCGCCGAAGCGGTGAGGGATCTTGGACTGACGGATAAAATGAGCCACGTATCAACGGGCGGCGGGGCCTCCCTGGAGTTCCTGGAGGGTAAGGTCCTACCCGGCGTAGCGGCCCTGCCCGATGTATAAGACTTAGGGATCTATGCCAATGATGGATCTAGATCTGGTAGCCAGCGTAGCCCGAGAGACCCCCTCCAAGATAATCCTGTTGGTCATCGATGGCCTGGGAGGGTTGCCCAACTCGGAGACGGGCAAATCGGAGCTGGATACGGCCTGTATTCCTAACCTGGATCAACTGGCCGCGGAATCGGCCTGTGGATTGATAGACCCGGTGTTCCCGGGTATCACCCCCGGCAGCGGACCCGGACACCTAGCCCTCTTCGGATACGACCCAGTCCAAAACCTGGTGGGGCGGGGGGTATTAGAGGCGCTAGGCATAGACCTGGAGCTAAAGCCCGCCGATGTGGCCTCCAGAGGTAACTTTTGCACCTTGGATAAGAACGGCTTGATAACTGACCGCAGGGCGGGGCGTATATCCACCCATGAGAGCGCCCCCCTCTGTCAGCTCCTGGATCGCATCGAGGTGCCTGGTATGAGGCTATCGGTGCACCCCGTTAGGGATCATCGATTCGTGGTTATATTTCAAGGGAGTGGGATCAACGATGGTCTCACCGAATCAGACCCGCAGAAACTGGGCGTATCTCCCCTGGAGGTGAAGCCTCTGTCCCCTCAGGCCGAAGCCACAGCCCAGGGAGTCAATGTATTCATAGCCCAGGCCAAGGATGCCTTAAGGTGTAGAGACGTAGCCAACATGATCCTCCTCCGGGGTTTCTCTCGATCGCCCACCCTTCCCACGATGAAAGATAGATACAGGCTGAAGGCCGCTGCCATCGCCGCCTACCCAATGTACAGGGGGTTGGCCAAATTGGTGGGCATGGAGGTTCTGCCCATGGGAAACAGCTTCGAGGAAGAGGTGGAAACCCTGGCACGGCATTACGGGGAACACGACTTCTTCTATATCCACTTTAAGGGAGCCGATGCCGCCGGCGAGGACGGCGATTTCGCCAGCAAAGTCCAGGCCTTGGAGGAGGTGGACAGCTTCATTCCCAAGCTTAGGGAGCTGAATCCTGACGTATTTATGATTACTGGAGACCATTCCACCCCTGCGGTGCTGGCCGGCCATAGCTGGCACCCGGTGCCCTTCTTGCTCTGTTCTCAGTGGGCCTCCCCCGACGATGTAAAGGAGCTTTCGGAGCGAGCCTGTGCCTCGGGGGCTTTGGGACGCTTCCCTGCTACCCATGTCCTGCCCCTGGCCATGGCCCACGCCCTGAAGCTAACAAAATTCGGTGCTTAAGATAGCATGACTCATCGTATGCCCCTATTGGCCGCCAACTGGAAGATGAACACCACCACCGCCGAAGCCATCGAGCTGGTTACGGCGATGAAGGAACAGCTCCATTCCATTGCCGGGGTGGAGAAGGTGCTCTGTCCCCCTTACATCTCCCTTACCACCGTCAAAGACCTCGTCCGAGGCACATCTATAGTCTTAGGGGCCCAGAATATGCACTTCGAGGAGAAGGGCGCCTATACCGGGGAGATATCTCCTCGCATGTTAACGGGGCTTTGCGAATATGTGATCCTAGGTCACTCGGAGCGGCGACATGTCTTCGGTGAGACGGACGAGATGGTAAACAGGAAGATGGCGACTGCTCTCAAGGCGGGGCTCAAGCCCATCCTCTGCGTCGGAGAGACCCTGGAGGAGTACGAAAAGGGTAAGACAGATGAAGTGGTCAGCAGACAGCTTAAAGCCGCCCTTAATAGTATATCGGCCCCCCATGGGTTGGTCATCGCCTATGAGCCGGTGTGGGCCATCG
>JAZGDP010000131.1:0-3184 GCA_036477885.1 Dehalococcoidia bacterium | reverse complement strand
GGTTATCTCTAGCCTGTGGTGAGTTTCATAGCGGTCCTTTATGCCCCTCAGGATCTCAATGGTCTCTTCCACTGTGGGTTCATCTACCGTGATGGGTTGAAACCTTCGCTCCAGTGCGGCATCCCTCTCCACATGTTTTCGATATTCATCCAGGGTAGTAGCCACTATACACTGGAGCTCCCCGCGGGATAAGGAGGGCTTTAATATGTTAGCTGCATCCACCGCGCCCTCGGCGGCACCGGCTCCTACTATGGTGTGCATCTCATCGATAAAGAGGACGCAATTGCCGGCGGCCTTTATCTCTTCTATCACCTTTTTGAGGCGCTCCTCGAACTCGCCCCTATATTTGGTGCCCGCTACCAGAGCACCCATGTCTAGGGTTACCAATCGTTTGCCTTGAAGGGTCTCAGGGATGTCTCCCGAGACGATGCGATGGGCCAGTGCCTCCACAATGGCCGTCTTTCCCACGCCGGGCTCGCCTATAAGCACTGGGTTGTTCTTTGTGCGACGGCTGAGGATTTGGACCACCCTCTCAATCTCGGTTTCTCGGCCGATAACGGGGTCTAACCGACCCGACCGTGCGGCCATGGTGAGGTCTATGCCTAGTTGGTCCAGGGTGGGGGTTCGCGCCGATGATCTGGCGCCCGCTTGGGCTTGAGCCATGCCTTGACTGAGGATGCGAGTGGTCTCGCCGCGGCCCTTCTCTAGGTTAACACCCAAGCTCTCTAGAACGCCGGCTGCCACCCCTTCTCCCTCTCTAAGCAGTCCGATGAGTAGGTGTTCGGTCCCTATATATTGGTGGTTGAGGCGCTTTGCCTCATCAACGGCAAGCTCGATGACCTTCTTGGCCCTGGGGGTCAAGCCTATCTCTCCCGAGGACGCTCTCTCTCCCTTTCCGATGATGAATTCCACTGCCGAGCGTACCTTGCTCAGCTCCACTCCCAGGTTTATCAGCACCTTGGCTGCTACCCCCTCGGTCTCCCTTACCAGACCCAGGAGGATATGTTCGGTGCCGATGTAGTTGTGGTTGAAGTTTTGGGCTTCCTCTTGAGCTAGGGAAAGAACTCTACGAGCTCGCTCGGAAAACTTTTCAAATCTACTAGCCATAGCCTATCTCCTAAAGCAGGCGATGGAGACTGCTTAATCCGAAGGCTCAGTATCCAGTGCGACTTCTATCGGCGGTAGCTCTTCGCTGGAAACAGCCTCAGATACTAGCTGTTTCTCTTCGGACACAGCCTCTTCCTTTGCCTGCTTTAAACTAAGACCGATGCGTCTGCGTTCAGAATCTATTCTTAGGATTTTAAGGGTTACGGGTTTCCCTTCCTCTACCACGTCGCCGGGGTGTTGTATAGGTTCATCGGCCAGTTCCGATAAGTGAATTAGCCCTTCTACACAACCCTCCAGCCGGGCAAAGGCGCCGAAGTCGGTAAGTTTGGTGACCTCGGCAGTGATCAGTTGTCCCACGTGATAATTTCTTACTATCTCTTCCCAGGGTTCTGGGTGTACCCGTCGGAAACTTAAGGCTATTTTCTTGTTTTCTATATCTACCTTGAGAACATATACCTCTACCTCGTCCCCCACCTTGACGAAGTCTTCGGGGGAAGCGGTGGGCTCCCAGGAGAATTCCGATAGATGTACTAACCCGTCGGCCCCTCCCAGGTCCACAAAGGCACCGAAGCTGCAGAGCCCCGTTACCCTTCCTTGTCGAATCTCCCCTTGACGCAGCTCTTCCAGTAGCTTCTCTTTTTGTTTTTCACGCCATTCGTTATAGGCAACCTTCTCCGAGAGTATTACTCTGTTGCGCTCTCGGTTTAGCTCGATGATCTTAAGGTTGAACTCCTTCCCCACCATTTGAGCCAGCCACTCATTGCCTTCGGAATCATTTCCATCCCTGTGGGCTCCTACCATTAAATGGGATAATGGCACAAAACCACGAATGCCTTCTACTTCCACCAGAAGGCCACCTCTATTGAAACTGGATGCAACGCCGCTAATAGTCTCCCCGTTGTCCCAGTGCTTTTGTAAATTATGCCACCCCTTCTCTCCTTGAGCCCTGTCAATGGACAACAACAGGGGATCCTCGCCGCTTTCCGGTCGAACAACAAAGACCGTTACCTTCTCCCCCACTTGTAGACGATTGGTCTCCTCGGATCTGAGGGATCTCATCTCTCGATGGGGTATCATGCCTTCGGATTTTTGGCCAACGTTTACTAGGATGCCGTCATCGCCAATCTGCATAATGACCCCATCCAGAATATCGCCGTATTGAGAACTCTTATAAGCGTCAGCCTCGTCTAAGAGCTGCTGCATACTCTCGGGGGCTCCTTTTTCCTGGACTTTCTCTTTTATATTAGACGAATCGGAAGACATAACAGTTTCTACCTGTGTATATTATAGCACGGCGCTTTCTAGATTGTAAAGGGCTGTTAGTACCACATATTTAATAAGGAATATAGTCCTTATGTACATCTCACCTCATTGCCATTGAAGCGCCTTTGGCCTTAATCTGTGGCTCGATAGCAGTGGCGAACATGTTTAAACCGCGACTCCTCTGGGGAGGTTACCACCGACTTAAGCTAACTCTTCAGCTGTCGCTCCCGCGTCTCCTTATATGCTTCGGTAGCCGACATGGGACTCTCGTAGTCGGGCTGCCAAACCTTCTTCTCTTGGGGCAGCTTGCCCAGCACCTTGGCCATCTCTCGGATATGGGTGGCGACGGCGCCGCAGCAGCCGCCGATGTAGTTAATGCCCATCTCTTTAGCCTGCCTGGCGTAGTCAGCCATCTCGAAGCGGGTTAACTGATAGGGCTCCATGGCATCGGGAAAACCGGGCAGTCCTGCAAAGAAGGGCATCTCATCGGTGGTGCGGTAAGCGGGCGCCTGGATGGCTACGTATCCGTCCACCGCCTCTCGCATCTCCCGGACCAGTGGCAGCATATGCTTAGGCCCTTGGCCACAGTTAATGCCCACGATGTCTGCCCCTTCATCCATTAGAATCTTGGCGCATTCGGCGGGGGATTTGCCATCCTTAGTAAGGGGTTTCTCAAAGAAGCTCATGGTCACCATAATGGGCAAGCCGGTGGCCTTAGCCGTTTTCAAGGCGATGAGGGCCTCCCCTAGATGGAAAAGCAGCTCGCAAATAACGAAGTCGACGCCCTCCTCCACCTGCACCTGTAGCTGCTCCT
>JAZGDP010000130.1:0-8630 GCA_036477885.1 Dehalococcoidia bacterium | reverse complement strand
CTACAAGACTGATACCCGTTGGCCCTATAGAGACCTCCCCTTTAACTACCACTTAGTCACGGCAATACCTTATCATGCCCACCCAAGAACGTCTAAGGGGACGAAGGCCCCGAGACACCTGAGGGTGCTTCTTTTCTTGAGCGGTGCCCCCAGGGGTGGACTGGGAGGGAATACCAACGCTACATTGTCTTACTAAGGCGTGCCTATTCGTGAAGATGTTTATGGGGCTAAGCACTAGCCCATGAACTCATGCTACCACTAGCTCTTTCTCCAGGGAGCCGATGGCCCTGTCGACTCTGCCCACTATTTCATCTATATCGCCTTTGGTGACCGTTAGAGGGGGCGCTAAGAATATGAGTGCACCTCCCTTGTGTAAAAACCCCAGCTCCTTGAATTTCTTGGTGAGCTTGACGTCCAATCCCACTTCGGGAGGGAAGCGCTCCTTAGTCTTCTTGTCCTTGACCAGCTCTATGCAGTATAAGAGGCCTATGCCCCTTACATCTCCAACGATGGAATGTCTGTCCAGCTCTTTCAGGCGCTGCAGCATGTAAGCTCCCATCTTGGCCGAGTTCTCCACCAGGTTCTCCCTCTCTATAATCTCGATGTTCGCCAGGGCCGCTGCGCAAGCTACCGCATGGCCTCCATAGGTTATGCCCTGGGATAGCATACGTCTACCGCTTTGGGTGAATTTATCGGCGATCTCCTTCTTCGCTATCGTCGCCGCTAAGGGCAGATAGCCGGAGCTCAATCCCTTGGCCATCGTCATTAAGTCTGGCACCACTCCCCAGTGCTCGCAGGCGAACATCTTGCCTGTGCGGCCGAAGCCGGTGATCACCTCATCGGCTATCAGCAGCACGCCATACTTGTCGCATATCTCCCGCAGCATCGGCCAATACTCGTCCACCGGCACTTGCTTTCCCACTGAGACCGAGATCGGCTCAATGATGACCGCCGATACCGTTTCGGGATTCTCAAACTGGATGGCCTTTTCGAACTCCTTTACACACTGGATTTTGCACGAGGGATACTTCAGATCCCAGGGACAGCGATAGCAGTAAATGGGGTCCACATGCCTACCCATGGGTGGCAGGGGTTCGAACAGCCACGCTCGTGCTCCAGGATCGCCGCATATGCTCAGAGTGCCCCAGCTTTCACCGTGATAGGAGCCCCTTCGAGCTATCACCTTGAATCGGTGAGGGGAGCCGTTCTGTACGTGATATTGCCTGGCTATTTTCATGGCCGTCTCTACTGCCTGGGACCCGGCGAGGGAAAAGAACACCTTAGAGAGGCTACCCGGTGTGATCTCCGCCAGTTTGGCCGCCAGCTTTATAGCTGGTATGTTACCGTGATCCCAGGCGCTGGAGTAATGCAGCCTCTTGATCTGGTCATAGACCGCATCGGCTATCTCCTTTCTCCCGTGTCCCACGTTTACCAACCATGCCCCAGCGATGGCATCTATATAGGTATTGCCATAGATATCCTTAACATTGATGCCGTCGCCCTCCACCAGGATCCGGAAATGATCCTCTATGGCGGCGTCTCCGATATACTCTCCCTGGACCCACAGATGTTCATCGGCCTTCCGCCTTAGCTCCTCTACGCTCATCCCGGCCAGCGCCTCGTATTCCGTTTGCGTTTGCATATCGCCTCCTTTTAGGTTTCTAGGCCTAGAAAAATCTCGATATGGCTGAGTGGTTTTTCCGAGCCTTATTGGTGATGTTAGGGTATCACGGCAGTGTTAAAGAGGCAACCACTATTTGGGAATAGATGTCTCCAATCCGGCAGACAAGCATGCCCCTGTTTGCTATAATACCTTCGCTTCTCATTAATGCTGTAAGGGGGAGACAATGCCCGATGAACTGCTATCGGATGTGAAGGTGCTGGATCTGACCCATTACATAGCTGGCCCTTATTGTACTAAGCTCTTCGCCGACTATGGAGCCGATGTCATCAAGATAGAAAGGCCGGGTACGGGAGACCCCGCCCGCCAACTGAGCCCCTTTTTCAAGGATGAACCCCACCCCGAAAAGAGCGGCCTCTTCCTTCATCTCAACACCAACAAGCGCAGCATCACCCTTAATCTCAAAACAGATACGGGCCAGGAGATATTCAAGGAGCTGGTGAAAGAAGCTGATATAGTGGTGGAGAATTTTCGCCCCGGGGTGATGGCGAACTTTGGCCTGGATTTCCCGGTGCTGAAGGGGATAAAACCGGACCTGGTGATGACCTCCATATCCAACTTTGGTCAAAACGGGCCCTATAGAGACTATAAAGCCTCGGAGCTTATCCTCTATGGCATGGGAGGCGAGATGTATTCGGTGGGAGTACCCGAGCGCCACCCATTGAAGCAGGGGGGAAATGTCGTCCAATACGAGGCCGGCGCAGCGGCGGCGGCTGCCACCATGGGGGTTTTATTCTCCAGTCGTCTCCAGGGTATAGGACAACACGTAGATGTCTCCATTATGGAGACCCAGCTGGCCGGTGTAGATAGAAGGCATGCCACCCTACTAGCCTATCAATATTGTGGAGATATCCAGCCCCGCATCGCTGGGTGGATGCCTGGTTATCCATCGGGGGCTATCCCCTGTGCAGATGGGTATGTGGAGATAGCCGCCGGTGCCGCCCTGTGGGATAGGGTAGTAAAGATGTTAGGTGAGCCTGAATTCCTCAAAGACCCCAAATGGACCACTCCCACTGCTCAGACGGATCCCGCCTTGAAAGAGGAATTCGAAACCTTCTTTATACCCTGGATGATGGAGCGCACTAAGGCGGAGGTGTGGCAAGCGGGACAGGCAGCTAGGGTTTTCTGCGGCCCTTTGTTCACCTCGGAGGACCTTCTCCATGACCAGCACTTCAATGAGCGGGGCTTTTGGGAGGAGATTGAGCACCCCGAGACCGGGAAGGTTAAATATCCCGGCCGCCCCTTTAAATTATCCAATGCTCCCACCCCGCCCAGAAGGCCTGCCCCCTCTCTAGGCCAGCACAATGAAGAGGTATTCAGCGACCTTGGCTATAGCTCGGAGGAACTGGTGAAGTTACGAGATAGAGGGGTTATTTAACGCCAACGGTTCAGCATATTAGGAGGTACATGGCGATGTCTAAGTTGCCCTTGGAAGGAATAAGGATAGTGGACATCACTGTAGTGTGGGCTGGCACCTTTGCTACTCAAGTTATGGCCGACCTGGGAGCCGAGGTCATAAAAGTGGAGAACATCCACATTTGGCAGACCTTAACCCGGGGGATGCAGGCACGACCTTCTAAGGAGCTTATCAGTACCCAGGTGCCCATGGTAGGAGGATACCCTGACAGAGAGCCCGGGGATAGGCCCTGGAACCGCAGCCCTCTACACAACAGCCTGTACAGAAATAAGCTTAGCGTGACGGTGGACCTAAGGATACCCAAGGGCATGGAGATCCTTAAACGTTTAATACAAAAAAGCGATGTGATATACGAGAACAATGTCCCTGAGACTATGGAGAAGCTAGGAATCACCTATGATTGGCTCAAAGAGATAAAAGAGGACATCATCTTTATAAGGGTTCCTGCTTATGGCCTAAGTGGCCCCTATAAGAACTACCGGGCCTTAGGAGTACATCTAGAATCGGTCATCGGACATAACGTGGTGCGGGGCTACCCCGACATGGATCCCTCTTCCAACTCGGCGGTGTATATGGGGGATTATGTCGCGGGTGTCCAGGGGGCCTTCGCCGTCATGGCGGTGCTACATTATCGCAACCGCACTGGCAAAGGTCAGCTCGTAGAGATGGCTCAAGCCGAAGGCGCCATGCCTATGTTGGGAGAGATGATCATGGACTACACCATGAATAATAGGGTTCAGGGAACCTTGGGTAACAGGGACATGCACGGTGCGGCTCCTTGTGGCTGCTACAGGTGCAAAGGAGAAGACCGGTGGATCAATATCACCGTCTCCTCCGACGAGGAGTGGAGAGGACTGTGTAAAGTCATGGGGAATCCCTCCTGGGCCCAGGAGGAGCGCTTCTCTGACCAGCTTAATAGGGCCAAGAACCAGGACGAGCTGGATGCTCTCCTAGAGAAGTGGACGATAAACTACGATAGCTACGAATTGATGCACCTGCTCCAGAAGGAGGGAGTCCCCGCCGGCCCGGTGATGACCGCCCCCGATTGCTTTAACGATCCCCACCTAAAGGAGAGGGGGTTTTTCCACAGAGTGAGTCACCCCGAAGCAGGAACCCACCTCTATCCAGGCTTCCTCTTTCGGATCTCAGACATTCCAATGGAGTACCGAAAGCCCCCTTGCCGAATGGGAGAGCATAATGAATACGTCTATAAAGAGGTGCTGGAAGTCTCCAATGAGGAATACACCCAACTGGAGGCGGAGGGGCACATAGGCATGGACTTCGACCCCCATATCCGCTAGGAACTAAGCATCACCTCTTAACGCATTGTTCACATTGGCAGACCTGTCGTAGCAGATCAAAGGGGTAGATGCCTGTAGTGTGGCCATCGGTCCAGAGGAACTGGAGGGCGTAGCGCCCCACCGTGTCCCAGTCCAGGGCCTGGACATCCTCGCGGATATTCTCTAAGGTTACCAGGCGCCGGCCGCTCATCTCCTCCACACACCCAGCACAGCGGCATTCGGCCCTCAGGTAGCGGTGAGGATAATAGCTACTATGGCCATCGTCCCAGAGGATGCGAAGGCCGGAATCATCCAGTTTAACCTCTCGAGGCTCGTTCAACCGATTATTACCTTTCCATCTACATTATAACTTCGGGGGGGGGGGGACACTCCCAGGGCCTGCATTACAGCTACCCTGAGCTTTTACAGAGGTGTAGTGTTTTCACCTTCAATAGTGGTTGCCCTATTCCCTAGCGTCGCTCATGCTTCGACAAGCTCAGCATGGCTTTGACAAGTTAAGCATGGAGGTTTGTGTCTTTGGGTGGTGCCTTGATTTTACTCTCGCTTAGCCTTTTCCCGCCGTCCTGGTTTTATCGTTAGCTCAGTCGACCGAGCCTGTAGAAGTGTGCCGCCCTGAGCTACTCGAAGGACGGTGTGTACGCAATTGAACACCATCACCTTGACCGTGACCGACGACGATGGCGGGGCTGGGTCAGCGGTGTACCAGTTCGTGGTCGTCTACGACCCGGATGGCGGATTTGCCTCCGGGGCTGGCCGGTTCATCCCCACCAAAGAAGCGGGTGATGTTCTTCCCGGACTGGAACCGAACAACACCAGCCCGGCAATGTTCGGGTTCGCTGTCAAGTACAATCCGGGAGCCACTACCCCCGAAGGACGGCTACAGTTTCAGTACCGGCAGGGCCGCTTCAACCTCCAATCCGGCGGAATGGACTGACTGGTGATCGTAATAAACAACAACTGGGCCAAGTTCCATGGCACAGCTACGATTGAGGGCTTAGAGGGCCTGTATCCTTTCCGGGTGGATGCCAGAGATGGAGACTTCGGCGGAGGCAGCGATCCCGTTCCTGACCGCTTCATCATCAAGGTGTGGGATTCCAATGCAGACCCAGACGTGGATGACCCCATCTACAAGGCTTCGGGGGACCTGCAGGGAGGTAACATCATCATCCATACAAAGTAGAGCCTGCCTGGCAACAGGACACATGCAGGATAGCATACAGAAAAGGGCTCTACTCACGGAGTTCTTTTCGGCTAGTATGGCTCTAGACATGTCTGTGCACGCTGGCTCGATTTGCCACTTGTGCCCTTGCGGAAAATTCACACTTTAATGCTCTCACCAATTGTACTCTTCGGCAGCCCGGCTCATTACCTCCACAGCTCTGTGCCCGTCAAAATAGAATCCCATATCTTCAGCCAGTAGAACCTCCCATATGCCTCCTAACCTACCCTTAATTCCGCGAGAGGGTTGGTATCCACTACAGGTACGTTGTAGATTCCCCGGTAATGTTGTGGTAGGAGAGAGGCGATTTTTGTCATGAGGAGGTCCGACAGGACTGCTAAATCAGACCTGGTGTATGCCCCATTTAACTGAGGAAGCACGAAGGGGGGACCTATATTAACTTCAATAGTTGGTTGTGAAAATATATCTAGGCGAGTTTGGACCCTCTCAGCGCCGGCAATTCCCACAGGTAGTACAGGCACACCCGATTTTGCAGCAACAAAAGCCGTACCGGGATAAGCCCGCCGCATTTTTCTAGTGCGGTCCCTGGACCCTTCAGGAAACATTCCCAAGGCAAGGCCTTTCTCCAATATGTAACGGGCAGTGCGAAAGGCTTTTAAGTCTCCTACACCTCTTTTAATCGGGAAAGCTCCGAAGGATCGCGCCATGGGCCCAGAGATAGGGTTGTCGAAGACCTCTTGCTTGGCCATCCATACAATGCGCCGAGGGATGCTGGCACACAGAAGGGGGGCATCCAAATAACTGGTGTGATTGGATGCGATGACCAGAGGGCCCGGGGGCACCAATTCTTGACCATTTACTCGCCAGGTGCTCAAGGTCAAAAGGCTTGTCTTCATCAAAAAGCTTATCCCGAAATAAAAAAGATTCATTTTCCCCCTCGACCATACGATAGAGGAAATCCACAACTTGTTCTGAAGTGAGGCCTTCTGGATCTTCTATTCGGCATTCTTGAGCCCAGGGACTCAGGCGCCCGCGGTAGCAAGGGATTTGCTGGCCTGACTCGCATGTATGAGGTCATCTTGCGACTGCTTGGTCTCCCTGACACGACAGACGGGACACTCACACCCCTTCCTCGCTATAAATGTTTTTAAAGAGGAGGTGCACCAACTCTTTTTCAGTGACGCCGAAGGAGTGCCCTATGCCAAAGAACTGCCTAATACGGCGCACCCGGTCTTCTGTCTCGGACAGGGTGAGGTTTTCTTGTTTGAGAACAGCTCGGTTGGCATAGCCCTGTAATACCTCTAAGTGTTGAGACATCATCAGTTTGGGGTTCGGCCACGTCAGGGTCGTCATACTACGTCTCCAATCCAACACCTTTTAGGTTTTTATTTTCCTGTTGTTGGTATTCTTTAGCTTCAAGATATTCCAGAGGAGTTAAAGCCCAGGTCAAGAAATGTAGAAAGAGGGTAAATAACCGCAAAAAGGAGTAAAGATCGTTCGCTTTAAGTCACGCCTATTTGAGGCCGCACGAGAAGCGAGGTCGCACGTAACCGAAGCCAGAAATGCCGGAAACCTTCACCGACATGAAACGACCGTGCGAAAGGTCCATTGGAACCGGGATCGGCTAGGTCACACTTAAGGAGCAAAGCCGGAGGGCGTCAGTAGCTATGCGCAGCACTAGCCGGTCACTTGTTAATTCTGGCCTAATGGAAAATTCGCGCTCCTTCCTCATATAATCTATTTTGCCTATAAAGGTACACCTAAATCATCTCCCTCTATACCTAGTCTAAAGAAGAGAAGTCGGGGATAGTGCTGGCTTTAGCCCAAGGTGATGCTGCCCTAATCGTCGAACCTGGCAACTGTTCCTCTGCCTCTTGATCGAACTAGCTGCGAAGCATCTTTCTTGAACCTTCCTAATACCCCATAGCATCTAACTATATGTAAAACGACTGTAAAAATGCAATTGCGGAAAAGGAATGATAGTTAGTCATTTAGTGGATAAGTTATCGATAGGAAGTTGGATGGGTTCATCAACCGTTTGTCTTGGGCAAAACCAACCGTCTTGTCGATTACAGGAGAGAAGCCTAAGGATAATATGAGTAATAAAGGAATTGGCAAAAATCAAACGAAAGGAAAGGAGAAGGAGATGTTTGGAAGACTCACTAGCACTCTTAGTTGGCTTGGCCACGGATGTTCAGGATTCGGGGTCTACTTCATGAACCTACAAAGCAGCCGTTGTACGACTTGGCAGAGCCGCGGTTGTGAAGGTAGGCCCAACATTGATGAAGCGCGAAAAGACTACCAGGCAATGATGCGCCCCAGGTCATCCCCATTTGGGAGATTTAGCTAATGCCCTAGAGTTCAGGATAACTGTTATTTGTTCCGCCATGGGCCACGGAAGAACTAGAGCGCCATCAAAACTCATTAGAGGATACCCGGCGCACTATTCTGACTATGGATGCCACAAAGAGCTTCTACTCTAAGATGGTGGATAGGATATAGCGGGCTGCCTTTGCGGACAAGCGGTTCATACTCAAATGTCTAAATACTCAGATCGCTATAGGGCGCTTCGGTGTAACCTTATCCCTAGCAGTGCCGGAGAAGGCTTCGGAGGTTCGCCTAAGCGATGACCACCTCCTCCAGCAGAGTCCTCCAGCTCGGATATGCCCTTGCTTTCCGTCTGTGGGGTACACTCACCTGGGAAAGCCTAGGGTTTTATAGGAACCAGCACAAGCCTATTGAGCATCGACTTTATCTCCTCCTGCTCGCTATTACTCCTCTTAGCATTTTCCATTCCTGGCCTTTTGGCAAATTCAGCCTTGACACCTACTGGCTCAACATTATAGTGGGTTCATAGCCGTTCTGTATGAGTTCAGCTGGAAAGAACGGTTTCGTCCCCTGAATTAATGGGGCATCGCAGAGCGGGGGCGCGGGGTGCCGCATCGACCACAGTGATTTTCTCCACCCTTGTAGCAAGACCAGGTAGCCTCGAATGGCGTGTTGTATTTTTCACCTTCGATCACGATTTGTGATTTTGGATTATTCAGGAAT
>JAZGDP010000013.1:0-8776 GCA_036477885.1 Dehalococcoidia bacterium | reverse complement strand
CCCGAGTTAAAACTGCCCTGGAGCTGGTTCGTCTACCTGGAATGGAAAATCGCCGCTCCAATCAGTTGAGCGGCGGGCAGCAACAGCGTGTAGCCTTGGCCCGGGCCCTGGTATACGAGCCCTCGATCCTCCTATTGGACGAACCTTTGGGAGCCCTGGACCTCAAGTTGAGGCAGGAGCTGCAAATAGAGCTCAAGCACCTCCACGAAGAGCTGGGTGTTACTATCGTCTACGTAACCCACGACCAAGGCGAAGCCCTTACCATGTCCGACCGCATTGTGGTAATGAACTATGGCGCCATTCAGCAGATAGGGCCCCCCGGGGAGCTTTATAGAAAGCCGGCCAATTCCTTTGTGGCCAACTTTATTGGGGAATCCAACCTCTTCACCGGCTCAATTCTCCTAGACGGCCAGACCTGTATCATGGAGATTGGTGACGGCCTGCGAATCTCGGGCGTTTTGAGAGACTCGGGGGTGAACCCCAAGGAAGCCACTATGGTGATCCGCCCCGAGAGCATCGTGCGAGTGAGCGAGTCCGATAGCCTCCCCAACACCTTTGAAGGGGTGGTGGAGGAGGCCATCTACCTGGGAGAGATCACCAAATACCGCATTCAACTGGGGTCATCTATAACGGTAACTGCCAATTGGCAAAACCGAGGGGGTATTCAGCAGTTCAAAAGGGGAGACAAGGTGAGGGTGGGGTGGCTGGTGGAGGATATGATTGCGGTATAAAGGACATGTATAAACTGGTTTAAAACCGCTGCGAACAGGTAGACGTATATTAAGTAAAAGCGACTTAGAAGGGGGGTGATAGAGGAATGATTCTCGATAGAGGCGGTGGCGGAGGGTGGAACCACTGAGGTTCCATTAATACATGAGGTAGATTTTAGAAAGGGGAGAAGATGAGTAGACATTGGAATAGACATATAAAAGGAGTGACAAAGGGACGCTCTCTACTAGGGGTGGTAGCGATTCTGATGGTTGTTGCCCTGGTGGCTGCTGCCTGTGGTGAGGACGAAGAAGAGGCTCCCGCCCCCACGGCCACCTCACCGGCTGCGGCTCCCACGGCCACCTCACCGGCTGCGGCCCCCACGGCCACCACGCCTGCTGGGGAAGAGCCCCAGCCCACGGCCACCTCACCGGCTGCGGCCCCCACGGCCACCTCACCGGCCGAGGTACCGTCTGTACTTAGGCCGAAGTCAGAGTGGACGGTGGACAACCCTGCGACTTTGGCGGAGATAGAGGCGGCCCTGGAGACGCACAGGGGAGAAACCCTTAACTTTAACTCCTGGGGTGGTGCCTATCAAGCAGCTCAAAGACAGGCCTTCCTTGTACCCTTGGAGGAGAGGTTCGGAATCGAAATAATAGAGACTTTTGAGTCGGGGAACGGCACTGCCCTGATCCGGGCCCAGGTGGAGGCGGGGAACGTGACCTGGGACGTAGTGGACCTGACCCCGCCGCAGATCGTTCCCCTCATCACTGGTGGGTTCTTAGAGGAGTTGGACTTCAGCGTAGTCGACACCAGAGACTTCATGGATGTCACCGTAACCCCCTACACCGGTGGTGGTGCCATAACGTGGTCCATAGTCATGGCCTACAACACCGATTTCTACAGCGAAGAGGGTCGAAGGCCTCCTGAGAGCTGGGCCGACTTCTGGGACGTCAACTTCGATGGGCGGCGCGGCTATGGCAATTTCATGCCCGGACACCTTGAGTTCGCTATGTTGGCTGCCGGCTTCACCGCTGACGAGGTCTTTCCCCTGACTCTGGAGAAAGAAGAGATACTGTTTCAGAAGCTGGAGGACCTGGCACCCATATTAGACAAATTCTGGTCCGCCGGCTCCACCCCTCCCGAGGATTTGATCTCGGGTGAGCTGACCATTACCAGTGCCTGGAACGGGCGTATCTTCGACGCCCAGTTGGAGGGAGCGCCCATCGCCATCTGCTGGGAGTGCGGCTATACGATCGCTACGGACGACTGGCTAATACCTCTGGGAGCTCCCAACAAGGAGCTGGCCGAGCTGGTTATCGCCTGGGCGTCCTTCCCCGAGATACAGGTCCAGGTATCCAAATACATCACCTACGGACCCGTCAACCTAGCGGCCATCCCATTGCTTGCAGATGTAGTGTCGGCCGAGGTCCTAGCCGAGTTGCCCTCTGCTCCTCAGAATGTCCCCTTCGCCGTGCTGGAAGACGAGCTTTGGATGGGGGAGAACTGGGACAGGCTCAACGACCGGTACTTGGCCATCTTCCAGGAGTAAGGGTTCTGGGTAGAGAATTGTAAGGCCAAGTTCGACAAGGCCTTAAAAACCAGGCCAGACTTCGTCGTGAGCTCAGTCGAACGATATAGAAAGGAAGTCCTCGCCCCTCTGGGGGTGAGGGGGAAAGGGTGGGTAAACTGGCTTGGTGGTGGGTATTAATTCCGCTAGAGGTAACATCTAGCGGGGGCATTATAGTTGTGTGCAAGAAGCGTTTTTTCTTTTTGGTGCAGGATAGTAGGGATTAGTCATGGCTGAAGAGGTTGCACCCCGAATTCCAGCCTTAGAGAGGGCCAACCGTAGAAAGCTTACCTGGCTGAGAATACGGGAGCAAGGATATTACTTTCTCCTTGTGCTGCCTGTGATGCTGTTTGTCGTTGTGTTCTTCGTAGTGCCCATGTTCTTCATGTTTCTTCGCAGCTTCCAAGACGGCTTAACAGGGTTGCCTGTAGAGCAGGAATTTGCCAATGAGACACCCGATGGAGCCACCACTACATTTACCGTCGACCATGCTCCTTTTGCAGACACAAATGGGGATGACGTGGTTGATAAAGCCGACCTGAAAAGGGTGCTGGTGTTTAGGCCAGTGGACGTTACATCCGTAAACCCGGATACGGGGGAGGTGGTCTTGGCTGGGGAGCCAACGGCGAGAGAGACTATCTTCATAGTCTATAACGACGTAGACCCCCTAGAGCCGGAGATAGGTGCAAGGCCCGGTGCTAGGGGGAATACCTTCAACGTTGAGAATGCCCCCATAAGAGACAAAAACGGCGATGGGCAGGTCACGACGGCCGATGTGGATGTACAGTTTGCGAGGGAATTAAAAAAATCTGAAATTATCGCCATCGATGCCGAAGCGGGGGCCATTACATTGGCTGAGCCTCCGGCAGCCGGGCAACGGGTTGCCGTATATTACAACTATTCTAACCCCACCACTATCTTTCAGTATGATAGGGCCCTAGGATCGGATTTCTACTGGGACTGGTCCTTCTGGCGTCCTTCCCTCTTTCGTACTACCTTTGAGATCGCCTTTTTCACCACCCTAGGGTGTCTAGTCATCGGCTATCCGGTGGCATACCTGCTAGCCAATGTTTCCAGCCGCTGGCGGCCCCTCCTTTTAGCTTTAGTGATCATACCTTTTTGGACCGGCTTTCTGGTTCGTACCTTCGCCTGGAAGATAATCCTGGGTACGGCGGGGCCCATCAATGATGCCCTTACGGCCACACCCTTCGTTGACGAGCCCCTGGGACTGGCTTTCAACGCCAGTAGGCTGGGGGTGTACGTGGGTCTGATTCACCTATTGGTTCCCTTCCTCATACTCCCCGTCTTCGCCGTGATGCGGGGCATCCCCGAACACCTGCCAAAGGCGGCGGAGAGCCTGGGGGCAACTCCTGTCCGTAGCTTCCTAAGGGTTTACCTGCCCCTTAGTCTTCCTGGGGTGGCTGCGGGGAGCCTCCTGGTTTTCATTATAAGCCTGGGTTTCTTCATTACGCCCGCTCTGCTAGGCGGTGCTAGAGACTTGATGGTAGCCAACCTCATTGAAATCCAGATGAACCAGAATTTAAACTGGGAGTTCGCCTCTGCCCTGGGCTTCCTTCTTTTGGTGATAACCCTGGCCTTCTTCTTTTTCTGGAACCGTGCCATGAGCTTTGAACAGCTCTATGGAGGCGCTGCTCAGGGTGCTACCACTGCGGAGCCCCAGGAGTTCCAGAATCCCCTCATGCGCTTCAGTGCTTATATTGGGCCTTACTGGAGAAACTTCAAATCAAGGGTTGGGGATGGCATCTCTTACCTCCGGGCAAAGTGGGAGGCTATTTGGGATGCAATCCAGGACGACCTGCGGACCTTGCCTCCTATGGCTACTGCTTCCGTTTCCATCGCCCTGGGCGTAGCCATAATGGTCTTCCTTGCCCGGTGGATGTACGACGTTCCTTGGACATTAGTAGTTATTTTCCTTATAGGACTACCGGTGTTTGTAGGATTAAGCCTTTTGGGTGCTCGGTGGTTCCGAGCGCCTCTGCGGCGGGTCATGCTTTCCCTCCTTGTTGCCCTGATTTTTATCTGGATGTTAGCCCCCAATTTCATTGTGATTCCTATCTCTTTCACCCAGCATCCTGTATTTCTAAGCTTCCCCGGTGAATGCTGCACCCTGGAGAACTACCAGGTGTACTTTGGGGTTACGGGGGCTGGCCATTTTGGCAGTGTTGGTCAATGGCTCCCCGCCACCACCACCAGTTTAAATGTGGCAATTTTGGTGGTAATGCTCTCCGTGCCCTTGGGTAGTATAGCGGCCTACGGATTGGTCCGAGGTAGGTTCCCGGGGAAGGCCGTCTTAAACTCCCTCATCATCTCTCCTCTAATAGTGCCGCTCATCATCGTGGCTATAGGGGTGTTCATCTTCTTCTCCCAGAGCATGGATTTCATGCTGGGAAACTTTAAAGGCATTACCCTTGACCTTGGCCGCCTAGGCGAAATAGGCCTCCCCTTGGGCTTTGTAGTTGCCCATAGCCTCCTGGCCATCCCCTATGTAGTTATCATCGTAAGCGCTGCCTTAAGGGGAGTGGATGAGACACTGGAGCAGGCTTCCATGAGCCTGGGGGCTAGCCGTCCCACCACCCTTCGTCGTGTGGTCTTTCCCCAGGTGCTGCCGGCCATGATAGCTTCGGCCTTCTTCGCCTTTCTTGTTTCCTGGGATGAGCTAATTATCGCCCTCTTTCTCAGCCGCGCTGAGGTTACCACCCTCCCCAAGAGGATTTGGGAGGGAATTCGGTTTGACGTTAACCCGGCCATCGCCGCTATCGCCACTATGTTGGTCGTCTTGACCATCTTGATTTTAGCAGCGATGATGCTCTCTCAACGGTATTTCGCTAAGCGGCGATGAAGTGAGGGTTGCCCTGCGCTGATTGCTAAATGTAACGGGTGTAGAGTTTTAATTATTTGTTGGAGTGGGACCCTCTTTTAGCCCATAATTACCCTATTGGACTTTACAACTCTTTAATATCTTTATATAATCCCTGACGTAGTGTGGACTGTTTACCATCCTGTGAAACATTGTAATAGTGCGCCGAAGGAGATTCAGAGAAAACAGGGGGAATCCTACACATGTTAGTTAGAATACATGGCATTCCGTTCTTAGCGGCTGTCCTGGCCCTTGTCCTCGTAGCGGCAGCCTGCGGAGGAGGCGAAGAGGCTCCGCCTACGGCCCCTGCCCCTACGCCAACTTCTGTGACTGGTGTTGCCCCTATCCCCACTGCTACTGCTACCAGCGCGTCTGTGATCACTCCTGGCGATACCTCTACCTGCACAACACCGGAGGGTTTTGTTGTGGCTGAAAAGGCGATATGCAACATGGTTGAGCTAAACAATTCTGGGGTGTCGGGTAGTGTTACCTTCACCCAGATAGAACGCGACACCGAGCTGGTGATCGATATAACCCCTGGCCTGTCGGAGAATGACCCGCAGCCCACCGCTATACACCGAGGTCGCTGTGCTGACATTGGGGGTGTAGTGGATCGGTGGCCGTTAAACGGCGTGGTGGACGGTATGTCGACTAGCGTCATAGAAGACGTTCCCTTCAGCTTAATACAATTCAGCACACAGGTCGTAGTGGTCTCTAAGTCTGAGGCAGAGAGGGATGTCTTAGTGTCTTGCGGCAACATACCTGCGGCCAATGTGCAGTAGCTGAAAGCTTAAGCACAACCCTTTTATTTAGATGGCAGTATTGATGAGCTGCTCCGCCGTTAGCTCGTCTGTTAAGCAGGCATCCTTTCTATCGAAACGGGTCTTTAAATTCCAGCATTAGGGAGGTGGAAGAATCTTATGTCCGAGGAACCGTTTTGGAGGGAAGGAATATGTGTTGGAACATGTATTCGGCGGTGTATAAGATGGGCGAAGGGAAGGACGCCCCTGTTCTGAGGACAGCGGTTTAAGAGGCTGTGTCCCTTTTGGCCTCTTCCCACAGGGCTACCTTCTGGGTGAGGGAGATATCTCTTAGGCTGATGTTCTGCTCTCGGCAGAGTTCCTCCATGCGGGTGAAGCGTCGATAGAACCGCTCATTAGCCTGCCGTAGGGCTCCCTCCACATCTATGTTTAACCTTCGTCCTATATTTACTATGGCCGCCAGCACATCCCCAAGCTCACTCTCTTGTTCCTTCGGGGAGCCTGCCTCTTTAAACTCCCTTATCTCCTCCTCCACCTTGTCCATGACCCCTCGGAGGTCATCCCACTCGAAGCCGGCCCATGCGGCCCGGCGCTGCACCGCTTGGCTGTAGGCCAGAGCGGGCATGTTTTTTGGTATGCCTTCCAGGGTGGGCTTGTCCCCTTTCTCCAGCCTCTTTTGAGCCTCCCAGTTCCTCTCTACCTCGTGGGCGCTGGACACTCGAGCCTCGCCGAAGACATGGGGGTGGCGATGGATAAGCTTGCTGTTAATGCTATGGGTGACGTCCCTGATGGTGAAGTGGTGAGCTTCGCCGGCCATTTGAGCCTGTAGAACTATGTGCATCATGAGATCGCCCAGCTCCTCACAAAGCTTGGCGTAATCCTTGGCATCTATGGTTTGGAGCACCTCGTAGCACTCCTCCAGGAGGTTGCTCTTCACCGAGTCTGGGGTCTGCTGTCTATCCCAGGGACAGCCTTCGGGGCCTCGCAAATGGGCTATGACTCTTTCGAGGGTAAGAAAATCGGAAAGCTCTTCTTCCTTGGGCGGTTTCATAGAGGCATTATACCAGACAACCCCTTGGTTTTGATGAGCTAAGACTTCGTCTAAACTTGATGATAGAGGCCTTCATTGACTGACGATGAGGATGCCAATAGAATGGAGTTAGGGATATTCGTTTTCGGCTTGGAGGCGTGGATTAATTGTGAGTGTTCAGATCGAGGCCCTTAGGGCCAATAGCGATGCGTTGCTGCGGATACTTCGCCTGAGCGCCATCGCCTTGCTGATAGCAGCGGTGCCTATCTTACTGGTGACCACTAGCCTCCGCTTGGCCATCAACGGGCTGTGGCTGTATGAGTACGGGTTCGATAAGTATGACATTCCGGAGGCTACGGGGATAGCTGAGACTGACCTTACGGAGGCGGGGAGAGAGGTCATCGCCTACTTCAACTCCGATGATGAGTTCATAGATATTCGCACCACCATCAATGGGGAGGAGCAAGACCTGTTTAATCAGCGGGAGATAATTCATATGAAGGACGTAAAAGGGCTGGTGCGGGGCGTCTATCTGTGGCAGGTGCTCTCTTTACTTTATATATTGATTTTCGCCGGCCTAGGCTTTGCGTTGGGTGGGAGGCGGATCTTAGCTTATCTGGCTAAGGGCTTGCTGGCGGGCGGGGGGTTAACTGTGTTTGCCCTGATAGCTCTGGGCCTGGGGGTCTTGCTGGGCTTCGACAGTCTGTTCCTCCGGTTCCATCTCACCTTCTTCTCCAACGACTTCTGGCGCTCCAACGGCTATATGACGGCTTTATTCACTGAGGGTTTCTTCCAGGACGCCACTCTGGTGGTGGCCGGCCTGTCCATTGGCATGGCCGTGATAATTGGGGCAGTGGCGGGGGCCTTCCTACTCTGGCGCCGCAGAGCTACAAAATCCCGCCTAGGTGAAGGCCAGGAAGCCACGTCCGCAGCGCCCCTTAGATAATGATGTTTGCCGTGAGACTCACGGCGGGCCTAGACGTGTCAGGTAGAGCAGCCTCCGGGGCCGCAGGTGGCACAGCCGCCGCTGCCTGCGACGGCGCTGATGCTGCCATCGGAGGACTTGGAGAAGGCGGCTGTAACGGATATGATTCGGCGGGCCTCATTATTACACTGGGGGCAGGGAATATCCTCGCTGGACTGGCTCATGGGGCGCAGCAGCTCAAAGCCGGTCTCACAGGTAGCGCAATAGTATTCGTATAAAGGCATCTCATCCCCCAGCCAAACAAAAACTATATTAAAGGGAAGTCGGTCATTCTGTCAACGTTGCCCCAGGTTCCCCCCTTGCTTAAAGCATTGCGCTTTTGCCCTACACGCCCCCTAGAACCTGGGGAGCATGAGGTTGGGATGTGACAGAATCTTGCGGTGCAGAAACCTCTAGTTTACCTACTACCATGAAACTTGGGGCAGAAGTAGGTGCCCCGTCCTCTCACCGTAATGCGCTGAATAGGGCTGGAGCATGAAGGACAGGACTGGCCCTTGCTACGAGAGATCAAAAGGATCGAAGCGGCCTCATCGGACTCGGTGGGGGGAGACTCCAGGGGCAGTAGCTCGGTTAGAAGTTGGATGGCCCGGGATAGAATTTCCTGAATGGCTCTATGGAGGCCCTCTGTCTCTTTCTCCGAGAGGGAGCCGGCCGGTTTCATGGGGTGGAGACCGGCCTGAAAAAGGATCTCGTCGGCGTATATATTGCCTATGCCAGCGATGACCTCTTGTTCGCATAGGAGGGCCTTTATGGGCACCTTTCTATCGCTTAAAGCAGAGGCTAATGCTTCGACAGTAAAAGAGGGTTCTAGAGGCTCAGGGCCCAGCTTGCCTATTACCTTTCT
>JAZGDP010000129.1:0-3441 GCA_036477885.1 Dehalococcoidia bacterium | reverse complement strand
AAGCTCAGGAGCGTTCACCGCCATCTTCGAGGAGCAACAAGAGATACCTGAAGTCGTTGCCACGGGCATCGGCAACATCATAGAGTCCATAGCCAACAATGTCATCACCCGCATTCAGATAGAGATGGGCGTCCTGATGGCGATAGGCATCGTTATTCTGGTGGCGCCCACCCTCTATCGCCTCAGGCGAAAGCAAAGATAACACTCTGAACTGAAGAACCCGGCCGAGATACGAGGGGGTTTCCGTATCCAGACGCTGGGGTGTTATAATCCAAGCCGAGGCAAGATAATGACACGGGGTGATAGGCCAATAAGGTTCGGGGTCCAGATCGCCCAGGAGATGGTTACCTGGGCGGAGCTAAAAGAGGCCTGCCAGCAAGTAGAGGAGATGGGCTTCGATACCTTATGGAGCCACGACCATTTCCTTCCGGCGGATCCCCACGTAACCGAGGGTCCCTGTATGGATGGGTGGGCCACCCTGGCGGCCATGGCGGCACTGACCCACCGCATAAGGTTGGGCTGCTTCGTCACAGGCAACACCTATCGACACCCCTCGGTGCTGGCCAAGATGGCCACCACCGTCGACATCATCAGTGGGGGACGGATGGAGTTCGGCCTGGGGGCCGCCTGGTTCGCCGAGGAACACCAGGCCTACGGCATTCCCTTCTACACCAAAGGGGAGCGAATTCACAGGCTGGACGAGGCCCTGGAGCTGATCAAGATGCTTTGGACATCTGAGGAAAACTGCAACTTCAACGGTCGATACTACCAGCTAAAGGACGCCCCCTTCGACCCTAAACCCCTCCAAAAGCCCCATCCCCCCATCATGGTGGGAGGAGGTGGGGAGAAGCTCACCCTAAGGGTGGTGGCCAAGTGGGCCGACGCCATGAACGTATTCGGCTCCCCTCAGGTGGTCCGACACAAGATATCGGTTCTGGAGGGACACTGTCGAGCGGTGGGACGGAACCCCGAGGAGATAGAATACACCATTGCCACTCGCCTGTTCCTCCCCCAGGATAGGCCAGCCATGGAGAGATTCCTACAAGCGGCAGGTCCCACATGGGGAACAAGCGAAGACGAGATGCTGGTCGGGGACTTTGACCGAGTTCGAGCCAGGGTGAAGGAATACGTAGAGGTAGGGGTGACCCATCTCATATTGGCCGTCCGAACGCCCTATGACTACCAGGCCCTGCAGGGTTTCATGGATGAGGTGGTAGCAGCCTTTAGATGATGCAATACACTATGCGGTCCAGAATCAGGACGGAAGGATAATCAAGCCTTGGAGCTTTCAGACCAACTGCACAATAAGGCTAGACCCATATGGGAGAAAACCCTTAACCACCCCTTCATCCTGGGCATAGGGGATGGCTCTCTACCCCTTAATAAATTCGGGTTTTATATGCGACAGGACTACCTCTTCCTCATCGAATACAGCCGGCTTTTGGCCTTAGCGGTGGCCAAGGCCAGCGAGCTTACGGATATGGGTAAGCTGGCTGAGCTCCTTCACTCCACCCTCAACACCGAGATGGAGCTACATCGAAGGTTCGCCGAGAAATTCGACATCAGCCCGCAGGCCCTGGCCCAGACACGCCCCGCCCCCACCACTCATGCCTACACCCGCCACTTGCTGTATGTCTCCTACTCAGGGACTATAGGAGAGATACTGGCCGCTCTTCTGCCCTGCCAGTGGGGGTATCAGGAGATAGGCCGAAGTTTGGCGGAGAAAGAGGAGCCACCTCGCCAGCCCCTATATGCCCAATGGGTACAGATGTATATCTCACCGGAGTACGGGGCCTTGACTCAGGAGATGATCTCCCTGCTCAACAGGCTTAGCAAAGGAGCGGGTAGGAGGGAGCGAGGTTGCATGAAGGAGAATTTCCTCACCAGTAGCCGCTACGAATACCTCTTTTGGGATATGTCCTACTGTATGCAGAGATGGCCCATCTGAATGTCCTGTCCTAGAAGGCTAGGGCCCTCTGAGGACAATGCCAAGCACTGGGGCTGAATAACTATTTTGCAAATAATAGCAAACAGGCCTCCCTAAGTTGGAGGCCCGTTTCTATTAGGCATCTGTGATGGCGCTTGTCTCTCTAGGACTGACTGAGGTTGTAAAGCTTTAGGGCGTTCTCCCCCACAATCTTCCTCTGGTCCGCCTGGGATAAGCTGCCGATGGTCTCCTTCAGCTCCTTTAGCGGGTCGGCGTGGCCCTCGACATGGGGATAATCGGAGCCCCATGAAAGTTTTTGGGCTCCCACCAGTTGAGCCATTGCAGCAAAAGCCCTCTCATCGGTCTCCCCGGAGATGAAGCACTGCCGCTCAAAATATTCGCTGGGTAGATGCTTCATCTCGGTATCGAACCCCACCATCTTGTATTTGGCATCCATAAACTCCAGCCAGTGGGCTATCCAGCCACAGCCGACCTCCACCACCCCGACCTTAAGACTGGGAAAGCGCTCAAAGACCGCCTCTTCAAAAAAGGAGGTGAAGGCCAATAGACAATCCCCGTGGTACATCATGTTGAAGAACCATAGACCGGCAGCGAAACCTCCGGAATATAAGTGATGTCCCCAAAACTTGGGGGTATTGCTGACATGAATCCCTATGGGCATCACCAACTCCTGAGCCTCGGCCCAGAGGGAGTCGTAATATCGGTTTCCGTAGGGGGTGCCATTGGCTGGATGGGAGAAAAGATATACGCCCTTCATCCCTAATTTGGCGGCCCGTTTGATCTCCTTTACCCCCTCCTCAACGTCCATTACCGAGATGTGGGCGACGGGAACAAGGCGATCAGGGTAGGGCTTGCAGAAATCCACCAGCCAGTCGTTGTAGACCCGACAATAAGCCGCCGCCAGCTTAGGGTCACTACATTCCGTCTCCCAGCTGATGCCCAGGGAGGGATAGAGCAGGCATACATCTATTCCACGCTCATCCATCCACTTGATTCGTGCGTGAGGATCCCTGGCTGCGGCAGGCCTGGCATCTTCATAATCTATAGCGCCAGACTTAAACCAGATGTCCCGGCGCTCCTCCCAGGTGGACCCTATACCTCCAAAGCCACCCAAAGTCCCTCCGTTTATGACGTCGGACTTCTTTCCATCTATCTCCAGGTACTCCAGCCCCTCCTCTTCCTTAGCGATGCGCAATGCTCTATCTCTATACTGGGGCTCCAGATTCTTCTCCCACAGATCGGAGGGCTCCATTATGTGCCCATCCACATCGACAACCTTGTTAGCTCCCATCTCCCTCCTCTTTTTATTGACCAGCAACATGTCTATGTTAAGGAGCCTATTGTTTATAGAGTTTAAAGTTTGCAAGACAAAAAAGTCAAGCTTTTATCGTCTTATGCCACCCTCCACTGAGCACATTTTCATTTGGGGAGGCCCCTTTTCTTACGGCCTTAAGGCTGTCACCAGCGAGTATACCCCCGGCAGGGGGATCTGC
>JAZGDP010000128.1:0-4351 GCA_036477885.1 Dehalococcoidia bacterium | reverse complement strand
CGATGGCCTTACGCACGGCGAAGGTCTGTTTCAGGATGTCCACGCAATACTTATCCCCCTGGATCATGCGTCGGATGCCGCCCAGATGGCCCTCGATGTAGTTTAGCCTCTTGAAACAGTCCTCTCTGATGGTATCTTGCATCTCGCTGCCTCCTAAACCCATACCCCCTGGAGGGGGGTTTACTTCGTCATTTTACAAGAGGATAGGACCCTTGTCAAGGTCCTTATCTAATGAAATTTGCCTATCTTAGGCTAAGGAAGGATATAGCGGCGTCGATTCACCAGAATCGATTTTTAAGAGGGCCTATACCCCGCCATAGGTATGGAGGCCGCCCAGGAAGTAGTTGCCGAAAAAGGTGAAAAGCACTGCCCCGAAGCCCACCAATAGCACCAGGGCGCTGCGGGTCCCCCGCCATCCTCGTAGGCTGTGAGCGTGCATGTATCCTGCATATACCAGGAACGTTACTAGAGCGGCGGTCTCCTTGGGGTCCCAGCCCCAGTAACGGCCCCAAGCGGTATGGGCCCAAACCATCCCCAACACCAGTAGGAGCGCTTGGGCAGGCAAGCCCAGCGCCACCGCTCGGTAACCAATATCGTCTAAGGTCTCCCTAGAGGGTAGCCAGGCAAAGTGGTCCTCTCTCTGCATTAGATACATTACGGCGGCACCGAAGGCCACGGTAAAGAGGCCGTAAGAGAAGATGGCCGAGGCTACGTGGAAGCTTAATAAGAGATCATTTTGTAAGGCAGGGATCAAGGGTTCTATAGTAGAGGGCAGTGTGCTGGCATAGATCAGGAAGCCAGCCGCCACCGGCACCACAAAGACCCCTAAAGAACGCTGTTTATATTTTCGCTCGAAGTATAAATAGGCTAGTGTAGTTCCCCAGGCAAAGGCTGTGGCGAACTCGTATTGATTGGAGTAGGGAGGATGCCCCGAGGCGATCCAGCGGAGGATTAGGGATAGAGTGAGGGTTACAAATCCTATAGTCAGAGTCAGGGTTGCATATCTACCCGTCCCTCCGTTCCCCACTATAGCCAGAGCAGGGCCTACGATGGTATATCTGACCGCTATTGCTCGCTTGCCTATGGCGTGCAGCCAATAAAGTAATGAGGCAGTGCCCATACTTACCAGGGCTACAGTGAACATGTATACCGACCCATCAGCCATAAGCTCTTCCTTTCTGTCCTGCTCTAGGTTTGATTTAGCGTTGCCTCTTTACTCTTAAGGCTTCTTTTGACGTTCTCCACTATTTTATCAAATTCCTGACCAAGCCCGATGGACTTGGAAGAGG
This sequence comes from Dehalococcoidia bacterium, assembly GCA_036477885.1. GTDB lineage: Bacteria > Chloroflexota > Dehalococcoidia > JAZGDP01 > JAZGDP01 > JAZGDP01. The sequence goes on along the minus strand of JAZGDP010000128.1, from coordinate 3,062 downwards.
TGCTGGTTAGAGCCACCTCGGCGCCTGAGGGGGTAGAAGAGCAACGGCCCCAGAAACGACGGTGGGGGAAGTTAAATACTACGAAGGTGCCCCCAATAATCAGCCCGGCGGCCACCCATATCAGGGGAATGGCGGGGTTCTTACCCACTATTATGCCAGTGTACTGCCTCTCCCTCAGGAAGTTAAACTCCAGGCCTCCTATGGTCTGCGGCTCCCCCTGGACCAGTTTAACAACGCCGAAGGTCTGGCCGTTTTCCGGGTTAAAAGGCGAAATAAGGGTCTCGCCGGGTGCTATATCGGGGTCGAAGACGTTTACCGCCATGCCGATTACGTCTACTCCCAAACCATTATCGAACAGGTAGAAGGTGCCCACCGGCCTGAACTCTCCGAATCGAGGGTCCTTAAAGGCCAGAGCCACACCGTCGTCATATAACACATTTCCTTGAGCGTCCTTGACTTGAATTACAGGGGCGTTGCCGAAATAGCCCTGGTAGAAGGAGATGCCCTTATATCTCATGGGGTTGTTTACCCGCACCCTTTGCCTGTTCACCTCCACTCCGTCTTCATAGAGGACTAGGTCGCTGTAGAAATCGGCGGGTCTCCCATCAGGGTAGTCTATCTCCACAAAGCCTTCGTTGAGGACGACCAGGTTGGTTCCGTGACCCACGGCACGCATGGAGCCGTCGGGTATGGCCAGGGTGCCATCACTGAACCCTCCCAGAACGCCCCAGGCGGCTCCGGCGATGAGCAGAACTAGCCCCACGTGATTCATATAGGTAAAGAACTGGCCATATCGGTTACGTTCGGCGTATATGTAGGTTTTCCCATCCCCCTCCTCCACCGATACTCGGTAGCGACGACGGCGCAACGCTTCTTTCAGAACATGAAAGGCTTCCTCCTTGCCTAGAGAGGAGGTGAGGATGGTTCGGCTTTTGCCTTCTCGGAAGAAGCCGTCTCCCTGCCGTACCCGTACCCGGGCTATGGAGCGCCACATGGGGCCTGCACGGTGCAGGGTGCAAATGGTAACGTTCAGGGCCACCAGGCCCAGAAGGGCTCGGAACCACAAGGAGCCAAAGACGTTGTAGAAACCTAAGGTCCTGAACAGGTCGGTGAGGGCTCCGTATTTGGGTCTGAGGCCCTCCACCCACAGGTCATAGGCCTCGGAGCTGCTGAGGAGGGGCCGCGGCACCTGGATTATCACTGTGCCAATTAGGACTGCAACGGCTATGATGAAGATGAGGATGAAGGCTACCTTTACCGACCAGAAGAAGCTCAATAGGGTGTGAATGGGGTCTCTTCTTAAAGACCGAATCAGCTTAAAAGTGCCCTTTAGGGGACCCCTTTTCCCGGGCAGGGCTACCGATATTGCCCTCATCACGCTGGCCATGGCATTAAACCTGGAAGCTTCCTTTACCTGTGCTGTATCAGGCCGAGTTCAAAACTAGTAAAAATAATCACTAAGTTGCCTTGTAAACAGCATAATAGATTCTCATTTCTCGGTCAAGCTTTTTCCTCTTTTTAGGTGAAAAAAAGGACTGCCAGGCTCATTATACATATGCTGTAATGAATCGATTGCTCCTGGAGGTTCAAAAAACCATGGATGGTAAGAAGCAAGGCGCCAGCGAAAGCTATACGCGAGGCGACGCTTTCTTGGTGGCGATGGCGGGCCTCCTAGTTACTTATCTCATCTTGGTGGCCCACACTTTCCCTCATCCCCTTCACTGGGTTTTGACCGTGGCTGGGGGAGGAGTGGTTTACTTAGTGGCCCTCGCCTGGTTTCGATATCGCCAGGAAAAAGAAAGACGCCACTAGAGCATTAGTTAGCTTCACACTGCTGGCGGAGGGACTTTAATATATCCACGTTCTCTTTATCGGGGCCTTTGCCGTTGAAGCCGGGAACCTCCAAGAGGAAGGGCACCTCTTTAAAGGCTGGGTGGCTCAGTATCACCTCGAAGCCCTTCATTCCTATGTGGCCCTGCCCGATGTTTTCGTGTCGGTCCACCCCTGAGCGGAAGGGGGTTTTGGAGTCGTTGGCGTGCACCGCCACCAGGTTGGCGAAACCCACCTCTCGATCGAATTCACTCATGGTATCTTCAAATCCCTCTTTTGTGGTAACGATGTAGCCCGCAGCGAAGGTATGGGCGGTGTCCAAGCATACCTTAACTCTGTCGTTGCCCACCATTTCCATAATCTTGCCGATCTCCTGGAAGCTGGCTCCCACGTGGTGGCCCATCCCAGCGTTGTTCTCTATGATTAGCCAGGCATCTTCAGGGGTGTTCTCCAACACAAAGCTAATGGAGGAGACGATTTGCTTCAGCATTTGGTCGAAGCCTGTGCCTTTATGGCTTCCCACGTGAAAAATAACCCCTGATGCTCCTATTTGGGAGGACAGACTAAGGTAAGAGATCAGCGAATCGGTGGACTTTTTAAGATTCTCCGGGCTCTGGCTGGCCAGGTTAATGAGGTACACTCCGTGGAGGAAGGCGGGTGCGATGTTGGCGGATTTAAACCTATCTTTAAAGGCCTGAATCTGCTCTGTGGAAAGGGGCTTGTAAATCCAGCTTTGAGGTGGGGAGCCAAAGAGCTGGATGGTCTCGGCCCCTATCTCCTCGGCCCTAAGAATGGCCTTATCCAGGCCACCGGCTGCGGATACATGGGCCCCTATTTTCATACACTACCTCGTTTTTGGAAAAGGCTGTTTCTGTAGAACGGACTAAGTTCAGCCGCTGCTAAGAGGAATGCGAGACCAGATTCGATTTTAGCCTACCTCCCATAGGCAAAATTAGGCATGACAAAGCAAGACGCCCTTAGCGGTCGGCTGCAGCGCTTTGTTATGCGGCGTCATCTGTCTCCTTGTCGACAATGTTACACAAACGATCCAGCAACTCCTGGAGTCGGTCAACGTCGTTGGGACCGAAATAAGCTGTCAGGTAACTGCGGCCATCGGAGAATTGCTGCAGCGCGCGAATTCCGTTCGGCCTAGTGGGAACTGGGTAGCGTGCCGCCCAGACCGAGTTACGCGACAGGCGAGCGAGGAGGTCTTCTTCCGGAACCGACAACGA
>JAZGDP010000127.1:0-6407 GCA_036477885.1 Dehalococcoidia bacterium | reverse complement strand
TATCATCGGGATACAGCGATATCGCTGATGGGGTTTCACACAAAATGGGATAAAATTTTTTAAAACACAACATATTGTATCGTCTCTGATTTTATTACTATATAAAGCTCATGTCAACGATTTTAGGGCAAATTTGAGGATAATTTAGCTGTACGATCATGCCTTCAAATCTCAGATCCTAGCTTTTTCTTTTCACTCTTAGAATATCTTTTGAATCCCAGGCCCTTTATCAAATCTGCCATGCGATAACTCGAACCAAGGTATCTTACATCTGGGGTACGGTTATATAAACAGTTTAACTATAACAACCCCCGCTTTTTTTCTGTCAATGGTTTGAAAAAGATATTTTGGGCAAATTTTCACAGGTTAAAGCTGAGAAAAAATTGCTGGAATTTTACACCTAAATCGGATAGGGAAAAGACCTTTCATGGGTAAAGTTTTATGAACTTTCCAGCGCTCTGAGTGCCAGATGCCAGCTAGGAGCCGAAGCTCTGTGAGAGAGGCGTCCTCCCATATTGGGATAGTTTTCCGGTTCACATCCTCGTATAGCTAAATATGGGTGTAGGCTTAGCCGATGAATAGCCTTAACCCGGTATACCTCCATCGAGCAATGGCATATCCTCTATAGAATGGGGAAGGCCACGCCTTTGGGTATGTTCTTGGGGTATTCTATAGTGTATATACTACGGGATGGTGTTCTTGCCGAGCTACTGTAATAGAGAAAAACGAATGCAACTCAACTCCTCCAAGAGAGTAGCCTTCTTAGTCCTGGGGGCCTTAGCGGCATTAACCCTGGGTTATGCCACGCTGATAGAACCGCGATATCCCAGGTTGAGGAAAATAACCATACCACTACCTAAATTGAATGTTGGCTTGAAAGACTTGAGTATTCTCCATATCTCAGATCTGCATATGAAGGGGAGGGAGGGGGCCACTGTCAGGTTTGTGGAGGGGCTAGCCTCCCTTTATCCTGATATAGTGGTCCTAACCGGGGATATGATAGGCCATGAGGCTGCTATAGAGGCCTGTGCTAGCTTAATGGGGAAGCTGAGGGCCAGGTATGGGATCTATGCTGTACTAGGAAATCATGAGCACTCAAGCTATCCCTTCTGGAGCGCCATTTTAGGGACTTTCAAGTATAGAATACCCATCGATACTCAAGCTATAAATGTAGCCCTTAGAGGGCAGGGTATAAAGGTGCTTAACAATGAGTCATCGAGGATAGAAGTGGGTGACGAGACCATCCACCTGGTTGGTGTGGATGATATGTTTAGCCATGCCGATAATTTAGCTGAGGCCATGGCAGGGGTGGAAAGAGGCGGCATGAAGATTCTTCTGTGTCATTCACCGGATATACTAGACGAGGCTGTGGCCGCCGGTTTCGATCTGGTGCTGTCGGGCCATACCCATGGTGGACAAGTACGGCTGCCTTTGGTGGGGGCGTTGACTACCCATACTCGTAAGCCCTTGCGCCCTGCCTCCGGCATTCTGCATCGAGGACAAACGGTAATGCATGTAAGCCAGGGATTGGGCACCTCGGGATTACCGATAAGGTTTCTCTGTCCGCCAGAGGCCACCCTCCTTCAACTCCAGCAGGCCTAGAACCTAGGTAGGTTATATTATTTAATAATGTAGCAAGGAAAAGAGGAGAAAAGTTGGCTGCCAAAAAGGTTTTGGTAACGGGGGCCGCTGGGTTCATCGCCTCTCACGTGGTGGATGCCCTCGTAAGAGACGGGTATGAGGTGGTGGCGGTGGATGATTTAACTACGGGGCGTCGAGAAAACGTAAACCCCTCGGCGCGATTTATCCATATGGATATCCGAGACCCCCGCCTGGCTCAGGTCTTCGATGAGGAGCGACCTAATTATGTGAATCATCATGCGGCCCAGATAAGCATCCAGACCTCTTTGCGGGAGGCCGTTCGCGATGCGGATGTCAATATCTTAGGCTCCCTCTTGTTGCTGGAGTACGCCAGGAAATCGGAGGTGGAGAAGTTTATCTACATCTCCAGCGGAGGTGCCATCTATGGCGAGCCCCGCTATCTGCCCTGCGATGAAGGGCATCCCATTCAGCCCCTTTCTCCCTACGGTGCATCCAAATGCGCCTTCGAGCCTTATTTATTTATGTATAAGGAGCTTTACGGCCTGGATTTTACCACTCTCCGATACGCCAACATCTACGGCCCTCGCCAAGACCCCTTCGGCGAGGCGGGAGTGGTGGCCATCTTTACCGAAAGGATGCTCCAGGGTAAGGAGGTAATAATCAACGGCAGCGGGGAGCAGGAGAGGGATTTTGTCTATGTGGATGATGCGGTGGAGGCCAATCTACTATCCCTGGAGCGGGGAGGTGGGGAGGCCTTTAACATAGGCTCTGGCATCGGCACCTCGGTCAACCGCATGTTCGCCCTTTTGAAGGAGATTACAGGCTATGAAAGGCCTCCTACCCATGGTCCTCCCAAGGAGGGGGAGGTATTTAAGATATATTTGAGCGCTGCTAAAGCTCGGGAGGGACTGGGGTGGCGACCTAAAATACCTCTGGAAGAGGGGCTTGCCGGCACTGTGGCCTACTTTAAAGAGCAGGCTGGGGAGGAAGCCACCTGAGGCGGCCCTCTAGGGGGTGCCTTTGACATTGACACATCCTCCTAAAGGGGTGAGAATAAGCATAGGTAAAGGCTTTTGCACCGGCTTTCGCTTCTGGAGATACCCTTGTATTTAGTTTTTCGTTAGCTACAGAAAGGATCGATTCCACATATTAGGCGATTGACGGGCCCGGCTGATGCTGGCTCGGCCGTTGCGGAGAAAAGACATGAGTGACTACAAATATTATCGTTGGGATGGCACCCAGGGGACCTTCGAGATTCAGCCCGAAGAGCTTTTTGACGAGCTGTCCAATGAGGTGCTCTCCTACGGTGATCTGCGCTGGGCCCTCCAGAGATTGATGCAACGAGGCCTGACCAATAGGTTTGGCCAGCGCCTGGCGGGGATGAGGGAGCTACTAAAGCGCTTGCAAAAGGAGCGCCAACGGCAACTGGATAAATATAACCTCGGCTCCATCCTGGACGATATAAAGGAGCGGCTGAAGAGCATCGTTGAGAAGGAGCGTCGAGGACTGGAACGTCGCCTAAAGGAACCTCCGTCTCCCTCGGGAGAGAGTCCGCTGGAAGAGCAGGAGCAAGAGAAGCTAAGCAAGATGTTGGAAGACATGGTTGCTCAGAAGCGCTCCTTCTTGGATAGCCTCCCTCGAGACCCCGGAGGCATGATCAAAGGGCTCAATGACTATGACTTTATGGACGAGGAAGCTCGACGGGAGTTCCAAGAGCTTATGGAGATGCTGAAGCAGAGGATGCTGGAGACCTTCTTTAAGGACCTCTCCCAGCGGCTTCAGGGGATGACTCCCCAGGAGATGGATTACCTCAGGCAGATGGCCCAGAGCCTTAACAGGATGCTGGAAGAGCGGATGCGGGGCGGCACCCCGGACTTCCAAGGATTCATGGAGCAATACGGACATCTCTTCGGCCCCAACCCACCCGATAACCTGGACGATTTTATCGAACAACTGCAGAACCAGATAGCTCAGATGCAGTCCCTGATGGATAGCTTGCCTGAAGAGCTGAGGCAATCCCTGCGAGACCTTCTGGACTCCCCCTTGCTGGACCAGGCGATGCGGGATGAGCTGGCCCAGTTAGCGGCTAACCTGGAGTATCTATATCCCATGGAGGAGTTGAGACAGGCATATCCTTTCGTAGGGGAGGACCCCATCTCTCTAACTGAAGCCATGCGTCTTATGGAAAAGCTCCAGAACATAGAGGAGCTGAAGAAACAATTGGAGGCTGTTCAAGGCACGCCCGACCTGGAGGGGATAGATGCGGAAAAGCTGAAGGAGGTCCTGGACGAGGAGGCTGGGGAATCTCTGGAGTATTTAAAACAGCTTGCCAAGATTCTGGAGGATGCGGGGTACATCAGGAGACGAGGCAACAGATTTGAGATATCACCCAAGGGCATACGCAGGATAGGGCAGAGGGCTCTGAAGGAGATCTTCTCCCGGCTGCAGAAGGAGAGATTGGGCAGGCATGATACATCTTTAAAGGGCGTTGGGGTGGAAAACGCCGATGATACCAAAAAATATGAGTTCGGCGATAATTTCAGTCTCCACCTGCCCCAAAGCCTGCTGAACTCGGTGAAAAGAAGGGGCGCCAAGGTGCCCATACGAATGAGGCCCGAGGACTTCGAGGTCTTTAGAACCGACCTTCAAACTCAGTGCTCCACGGTGCTGTTGTTGGATCAGAGCCGTTCCATGGACCTCAACGGCTACTTTCCTACGGCCAAGAAGGTGGCGCTGGCCCTTCATAGCTTGATCAGAACTCAGTTCCCCAGAGACCAGCTTCACGTAATAGGCTTCTCCGACTATGCCCGTGAATTGAAGGGTGAGAACCTTCCGGAGGTAGGCTGCAGTGAATACATGCCTGGGACTAACATGCATCACGCCCTCATGCTCTCTCGGAGGATTCTCACTAAGAATAGAGGACAGAATAAACAGATAATAATGGTCACCGATGGCGAGCCCACTGCACATCTGGAGGGAGGCCGTTCTTCCTTCTTCTACCCTCCCAGCCAAAAAACCATCCAGGCTACCCTTAGGGAGGTTAAGCGGTGTACCCAGGCTTCCATCACTATCAATGTCTTCATGCTGGACAGCAGCTATTATCTGGTCAACTTTATCGATCAGCTGGTGAGGATAAACCGGGGCAGGGCTTTCTTTACTACTCCCGAGAAGCTAGGCCAGTATATTTTAAGGGATTACATGTCCAGCAGAAGAAAAAGGGTGGATTAACTAGTGTCCTATCATGTAAAGAAGGAGGTGTACCAATGGATAAAGGGAGTTTGCTAGAGGCGTTAAATGGGGCCCTATCTCAAGAGTATGCGGACTACATCGCCTATAAGGCCCAGGCATCCACTATCACGTCTCTTAACGCCCAGCCCTTGAGGGAGATGCTGGAGGAATTGGCGGATGATGAGGTGGAGCATGCTGCCAGGCTCCGAGAGAGGATCGTGGCCTTGGGCGGTGTGCCTACTATGGTGGTGGCCCAGCCAAAGACGGCAACGGGTGTGGAGAAGATCCTGGCTCTGGTAATTAGCTCGGAGGAAGAGGCTGTCGCTATGTACACCCCTATCTGGCAGTCCATCCCCGATGAAGAAGTGCTTCTTAAAGAGACCATCGAACATCTGCTGATAGATGAGCAGGAGCATGTGGAGGAGTTAAAGAGGCTCAAGGACTGATAATAGTCGCTTGGGGGGCTTTAAGCTTTTAGCAAATGTGAAGAACGAGTCTTGGAGGAAGAGCCCACTCTTAGGGGGTAAAGCTAAGTGCCCTGGAGATCCTCCACCCCACCATCGCCTTCATAGGCCCAGGGAGTTCTTACAGAGCCTAATGTCCGTGACCGCAGGCGCAATCGGGGCTGCCGCATCCTCCTCCGCCAGCGAGCGTAGGATTATGAATGGTGAAGCCGGTGTGTTCCAGCCCCTCTACATAATCTAACGTTGCTCCTTCAAGAAAGGGAGTACTCTCCTGGTCTACCAGAATAGTCACGCCATCCGACTGTATAACCGTATCGTCCTCTTTAGCCTCTTTCTCCAGCGTCATCATATACTGAGGACCGCCACAGCCCATGCCGGTTACCATGATTCTGAGGGAGGCGTCTTCGGCACCCTGCTCGACCATGATTCCCTTTATCTTCTCTGTCGCAGTCGAATTAATCGTGAGCATATTTTACTCCCCTCTATAAACAGATAGAATGATCTGTAATATACTCTATAAGTTTTAAGATAAACTTATAAACCTCAATACATTTTAACTCAGGAAGGGATGCTGGTCAAGGCCAACGATAGATGCCTAGTGTCCTAGCAAAATCAGCGCATGGTAGCACTCTGGCGCCACCGGCGGATAAAAATGGCTACACAGCCGCTCATGGTTCCTTAAGCTTCCCAATACCTGCACCGGCCACAGGATTGCAGGGATTGCCGAGGTCAAGGCACCTTAATCCTGCCAATCCCTGCTGCAAACCCACAGGTATTGTCGGCCCCGAGGCTGCTTAAGCCTGACAAAACCTGCAACTAGGGCATAATTCTCGAGAATGAGTGATACCTGTTTAGCGGAGCCTCGCGGACAGATCCAAGGCGAATTCTGAATCGTCATGCCAGTACCTTACGAAGACATAACGGATTGGGCTTCAGCCGCGCCGAGCGAGCAACGCGAGCGAGGGAACGCGGAGCGGCTTTGCTGCGACGCTCGTTGTTGCACTTCAAAGTTGATGCTAATCTTCCTCGGCCCGAGGAAGATTCTTCAGTTCCGACCTGGGACCGCCTCCATGAGGAGTGCCAGGGCCCTTCGGAAGCTCTCCCCTCCCTCTT
>JAZGDP010000126.1:0-3822 GCA_036477885.1 Dehalococcoidia bacterium | reverse complement strand
ATGTAAGAAGGCTGCGTAGCAAGATAGAGGACATAGACCATTCCTTTATCGAGACGGTGCGCAACGTGGGCTATCGGTTTAAGGAGGGGACCTAGAGAAGTAGGAATATCCGTTAGCCTATAGAGGGGAGCCCTGCAAAGAGTTGATAGGGGGTGGGAGGCTAGCTATAGTCTCAAGTAACTTATCCTCTTCTGTAAGGAGGGCAAGGCCATGGAGTTTGGATTGTTCTATACCTTCGAGAATCGACAGGAGTGGGGGGTCCCCACCACCGAGGTATGTAGGGAGATCTTCGGTCAGATTAGGCTGGCTGAGGAGCTAGGGTATGATAGTGTGTGGATCAGTGAGCATCACTTCGATAGAAACCACTTCCCCTCTCCCTCTGTTCGTCTAGGAGCGATAGCGGCTCAGACTAGTAGGATTAAGTTGGGCCAGAGCGTGGCTCTTTTGCCCCTCCACCACCCCTTGGAAGTCGCCGAGGACGGGGCGGTGCTGGACGTGATATCAGACGGACGGTTTGAGCTGGGAGTAGGCATAGGATATGTAGTCAAGGAGTTTGATGTCTTTGGAGTCCCGTGGCGACAGCGGGGCTCTCGAATGGACGAGGAGCTGAGCATACTCAAGGGTTTGTGGATCAACGAGACCTTTTCTTATGAGGGGCGCTACTTTAAGTTGGACGAGGTGAGCCTGTGGCCTCGGCCGGTGCAAAGGCCTCATCCGCCTATCTGGGTGGCGGCCCTTACGTCCAAGGCCGCCGAACGGGCCGGCCGTCACGGATGTCACCTGTCGGGGCTCTGGGATCCCGAGGCGTTCCGTGTATATGAAGAGGCTTTGCGCCGTTCTGGATACGACCCCAAAGATTTTTCACGGGCTACCTTTCGCATGGTGCACGTTGCAGAGACCCGGGAGCGGGCCTGGGAGAATTGCGCTCCTCACATGCTCCATGTTATGGCCGTTCATATGCCTCCCCTCAAAGAGGCGGGGCTTTACGAGGACAAGGAGGGGGGATCCATGGGGATGAGAGTCCTGCCGCCGCCCTCGGAGCTGCCAGAGTTGGCTGCTAGTGGGAAAGCACACTTTTGCGAGACGCCCTTAATGGCGGGGACGCCGGAAGATATGATAAAAGAGGTCGAGGAGGTCAGGAAAGCGGGGATCACTCACATGCAGTTGTGGATGCAGATGGGAGGGATAGACCCTCGCAAGACCAGGAGCTCGATACGACTGTTCGCCAAAGAGGTGATGCCCCACTTCCGCAACAGTGGAGCCGGGAACGCCTAACGAGTTATCAAGGCGCCCCCGCTCGTGCAGCTCTGGGGGAAGCTCGTCTCTTAGTGTATTACTCCCGCCCGATGCGCCTTTGGGGAAATTTTTGACCTCTTTATTTCTCAGCTAGAGCGTTTGGGGTGGGATAGGGAGGGAAATAAGGCATAAAGGTTGGCGGCGTTTATACACAGCGCTTTCTCTAAAAGACATACCTCTTAAGTGAGCAGATCTTTTGGTGTGAGTTTCTCACCCACCCGCCCTAGGATAGACCCTCTACTCACGCTTGTCCACCACCAGATTGCCTTCCTTGAACACCATCTGCAGAGAATGCAGGTTGTTGATATTTTCCAGGGGATTGTCCGCGATCAGAATCAGGTCGGCAATCTTGTTGGGTTGCACCGTTCCCAACTGGTCGCCAACGCAGCAGGTCTCGGCGGCGACCCTGGTGGCGGCCATAATGGCTTGCATGGGAGTTGCTCCATCCCTCACCCACAGGCCCAGCTCCAGCAGGGCGGCCTCTTTTATAGCCCCATAAAAACAGTCGGAGCCCAGCGCCATCCTCACCCCGGCCTTCAAAGCGGTCTGAAACCACTTCGTATGTTCTGGGGAGGCGTTTTTGGCTCGTTCGATTAAGTCCGGGGTAAGGTGCCATGCATCTACCCACCGCTGCTCCCATTGGTTGGTAACCTGGCCGGGGGTCATATGGCTGATGAGGAGGGTAGGCACGTAGATGGTGTTGTTCTCCAGCATCATCTGGATGCATTCCTCGTCCATGATGTACCCGTGTTCGACACTCCATGTCCCCAGCCTGATGGCCTCCTTCACTGCGTTGGTGTTAGTGGCGTGAGACATGACTTTAAACTCCCGCTGATGACAGATGGCGAAGGCCGCCTCTATCTCGTCTTTCGTCAAGAAGCTATGCCAGTGCCTGTCCCAGGAGGGGCCCATGATGCCGCCGGAGAGGTTCAGCTTAATATGGTCTACCCCATTCTTTATCTGCTCTCGTATCGCTTGCACAAAACCCTCAGGCCCATCACACTCTTTGGTGGAGGGATCATTGGGGAGATGGCCTGCCGTAGTGGTGAGGAAATAGCCGGCGGCAAATATCCGGGGCCCCAGGAACTGCCCGGAGGCGAAGGCATGCTTCCATGCCACATCTATCCAGTGCTCCACCCCCGCTGTGCGTATAGTGGTTATCCCTGCTTCTAGCAGCCCTTCGGCAGCATTGAGTCCGTACTGAATGGTTCTCGACGGCAAATCCCGGGGAACTCTTTCCGAAGAGGCTAGATGAACGTGGACATCCCACAGTCCCGGTAGAAGCCAGCCATCTCTGGCGTCTATCACTTTAGCCTCTTGAATATCGCTGGCTTTACCTCGGGTGATCACTTCGGCAATCTTACTGTCCTGGATTACCACGGTGGCGTCATGAATGGGCTCTGAGGACACGCCGTCTATTAAGTGACAGTTGGTAATAACGGTCTTCATTTACCATCCTCCCCAGAATAGCTCATCTCCTTAGGTCATGTCGAAGTCAGCGTACGAAGCCCAGATGCCTCCCACGCCGCTATCCCGCCTACTAAGTCGGCTACCTCTGTGCACCTGTTCTGCTCGAGGAGGCTTGCTGCGATAGAGGAACGGTAACCGGTGGCACAGTGTACCACAACCTTTTGGTCGCGAGGCACTTTGTAAACTCGTTCCCGCAGATGGTTCAAGGGGATGTGGAGGCTCCCCTCAATCCGTTTCTCCTGCCACTCCCTCCCGGTGCGGACGTCAAGGACTAACGGAGGCTCCGGCGAGGCGAGTTGTTCCGCTAGAGTTGCAGCGGTGATGCGGTCTGTTTGCCGGACAAGGTCAAGACGCGTATCGAGGGCCTGCATTCCACCTTCGAGATAGCCTGCCACGTGGTCGAATCCGATACGGCCGAGGCGCATAGTCGTCTCTTCTTCGCGTCCTGGCTCGGCGATGATAACAATGGGGTTTTCCCTATCGAGGATCGTTCCGGCCCATGTGGCGAAATTCCCACTGAGGCATATGCTCACGCTGTCGGCCAGATGTACTCCCGCAAAGTCCGCAGTAGCACGCACGTCTAATACCTGAGACCCTGCGTCTCTCATCCAGAGGACTTCGTCCAGTGAGAGAGGCCTGAGCACCCTCTCCATTGTATTTTCCAATGTCGGCCTCTCTCTTCTGTTGAGCATAGCGTCATAAGCGAAATACTCCGGCGCCTCAGGCTGATCGGCGGTGACAAGATGGATGAACTCCCCCTTGCTCATCGGCTGAAGGGCGTAGTTGTATCGACGCTGCACCCCAATTGTGGACACGGTCTCCGTGCTCAGGTTCTTTCCACACATGGAGCCCGCCCCATGCGCTGGGTAGACGAGGGTCTCATCGGGGAGGGTAAGGAGCTTATGGTGAAGGGAGTTGTAGAGCATACCGGCCAGTTCAGAGGCTGACACCCCAATGGAGGCCAAAAGGTCGGGGCGGCCAACATCACCAATAAAAAGCGTATCACCCGTCAGAACGGCTTGGGGATTGTGGTGATCCTTCTCCAAGTCATAGATG